>DRJZ01000066.1 GCA_011052015.1 Acidiferrobacteraceae bacterium
CCCCCTACACATCACCCGTCGATATGAGGCTGTGCTGGAAAGAAAGGCAGTCTCCGCCAACTATCGTTCCTTTTACAAAAAGTGGTTGCGCTATTATTTGGACTTCTGCCAAAAATATGCGTTCGAGCCTTCTGACAGCAATAGCCTTCCTCATTTTATCGATAAGCTGCGACAGAAAAGGCAGTCTGACGCGTTGAGAAAACAGGCTTCGCATGCCGTGACGCTTTATTATGAGATGATCGCTGATGCCGAGAGCGGCGGGGCAGTAGCGCAAAGTGGCGCAGAAGAGCCGCCCGGCCACGTCGTGGGAGATGTCAAAAAAAGCGGTTCTCATGATATGCCGTTGAATAACCCCAGTGGCATAGTTTCATCAACTGGGACGGAGGTTTCCGATACAAATGTTGCCCCAGGTACACAAGGGAATCGTACCCTACCGGAGGAGGCTCGTGAGCCACGGGCTGACTATACCCGGAAAAAAGCGGAAATACGCAATCAAACCCGCTTGCAGGTTTCCTCGGGAATGAGTGAAGGATATGCCGGTCTGAAGCAAACTGGAGCAAGTTGGGAGTGGGTCTATGAAAAGCTTCATACGGCAATCAAAGTCAGACATTATTCCCGAAAGACCTTTCACGCCTATCGATCTTGGGCACGGAAATTACAAACTTTTGTTAAAAGCAAAGACCCGCAATTGCTGTCCATGGATGACGTCAAGGATTTCTTGAGTTTTCTGGCCGTGGTTAAGAAGGTATCTGCTTCCAGCCAGAATCAGGCATTTAACGCCTTATTGTTTTTGTTTACCCATAATTCTTGAAAAAGAATTTGAAAAGGTCGAGGGAGTGGTCAGGGCGAAAAAGAAACCCTATATACCGGTGGTCTTATCGCGAGAAGAGGTCGATAGCGTATTCAGTCAGCTTTCGCCTCCATACGATTTGGCCGCTAAGTTATTGTACGGTTGTGGACTGCGCTTGTTTGAATGCTTGAAGCTGCGGGTGCAGGATTTGAATTTCGATATGAAAATTTTAACCATACATGATGGCAAGGGGAAGAAAGACCGTACCGTACCTTTGCCGCAGGCATTGATGCCGCGGTTGAAGGACCAGATGGAAAACGTTAAGCAGATCCATCGGGAGGACTTGGAACGTGGCTATGCCGGGACGTTTTTGCCAGGTTTGTTGGCTGAGAAGTACAAAAATGCTGCCAGGGAGTTGGCATGGCAGTGGATTTTTCCGGCTAAGATGTTAACGCTTGTGCCCGATACGCAAAAATACCAGCGCTATCATTTACACGAGACGCATGTGCAAAAGGCGATTAAAAAAGCTGTACAGACGGCTCAGATCCCTAAACGCGCCTCTCCTCATACTTTGCGGCATAGTTTTGCCAGTCACCTATTGCAGGCAAATTATGATATTCGCACGATCCAGGAGTTGCTCGGGCACAGCGATGTCAGAACAACCATGATTTATACGCATACGGTTCAGAGTATCACGCTCAAGGAGGCAAAGAGTCCTCTGGATTTTTAGGTTGATTTACCCGGTAGATGCATAAGCATGCCCATGATATTCGAGCAAACCCCTTTATTTTAGGACCTGCGATATGTAGCAGCTATTTTGCTGGACTTCACCAAAAGTGAGCTTCAGCAACCGTGGGAAATCGACGCGATAAAATGGCTTTCAGCAATAAAAAACGGCCTCTTCATGTGGTGGTGAATTATGCGGATCAATTACAACCCGGCACCTTTGAACATGCGATCCACTTTTTAATAGAACACAAGCTCGATTTATCGATCTTTCATCCTGCGGTTAAAAATGATGAAAACGGCCGACCTGTATACGATCCGGCCATCCTCTTAAAGATCATCCTCTTTGCGTATTCAAAAGGCATTACCTCCAGTCGCGAGATGCAGCGGGTTTGGCGGATGAAGTATGTCACGTCTTTCAGGGTAGGGGCAATGTGGCGCAGGGGTCTTGCAAGCGATGCCGCCAAGCTGGCATGGCCCACGTTACTGTAAGTGATGAGTGTCGCCTGACCGCCTAAAAGGTGGACGGCATCGACCAAATTTCTGGCGTTATGTGGCCAGACTATATCGTCGGCCTCACCATAGAGGAGCAACATGGCGGCTTCTGTACCGTTCACATAGTGGATGGGTTGGGTTTCGATGGGATGATCCGCGGATGCAAAGACTTGTTTGATGTCTTCGTCGGTAAAGGGCAGGAAGTCATAGGGGCCGGCCATGCCGATCATGCCGCAGGGTGGCGTTTTTATTCCCGCGCTCTTTTGTAATCGTTCGTTCAATGTCACCATGGCCGCCAGATAGGCACCGGCGGAATGACCGGCAATGAAAATCCGTTTTGGATTGCCTTGAAAATTCTGAATGTGGGTCTCAACCCATTGATAGGCTGCCGCTGCGTCCTGGTTAAATACGGGGTAAGCCACCTCCGGGAACAGGCGATAGTCGGGAATGACGGTGATCAGGCCTTTCGAGGTAAAGGCCTCGGCCACAAATCGATAGTCACGTTTGTTACCGGACTGCCAACGGCCGCCATAAAAAAAGAGTATCACGTCGGCAGGACCGGAAAGATAATTTGGAACATAGACATCCAGACTTTGGCGGGGATGAGGACCATAATTTTTGTTGGCTATCCGTTGATAGGCCCCTGGGCCTACGCTGGCATTAAGTGCATCCAGTGCCGAGCATGCGTTGAGTAGGCCCAACAGCAAGGAGGCGACTAAAATTCGGATAGGTCTGGTTTTGTGGTGCCGAGCTATCATGGCGAGTGCAGCGATCAAGGAATCTATTAAATTGTTTGTTCAGTAGCTGGCAGTCAGTATACAGGTTAGCTGTGTACTAACCATAGGCGACTTGGTCGTGAGCATGAGTTACTATTTCCCTATAGGAAATAGTTGTCTTTCACACTGAGACTTGATTACACTTCATCCCCACACGATGCGAATTTGAGTCATGGAATTCGAATGGGTTGCTATTGCGCTGGGAGATGTTGCCTGGATATCCCTGGCTTTTTTTCTGGGTTTTCTGGCAAGACTGATTGGCTTGCCGCCATTGGTTGGATTTCTGGCAACCGGCTTTGTACTCAATTACCTGGGTATTGCAAGCGGAGAGATGCTGCAGAAGCTTGCTGACCTGGGCATCACTCTCCTGCTGTTCACCGTTGGTCTGAAGCTAAACCTGAAGGTGTTGATAAGGCCACAGGTCTGGTCGGTGACAGTGTTGCATATCCTGATTATCATTGTCCTCTTCGGGGCAGCTATCTTTGGTCTGGCCTTGATGGGTGTGCCGCTCTTCTTTGGCCTGAATCTCAAGTTTTCGCTGATGCTTGCCTTTGCATTGAGCTTCTCCAGTACCGTTTTTGTTGTCAAGTCGCTGGAGGATAAAGGTGAGATGCAGTCCTTGCATGGACGGATCGCTATTGGCATTCTGGTTATGCAGGACCTGGCGGCGGTTGTCTTTCTGGCGGCATCCACAGGGAATCTCCCTTCGCTCTGGGCATTACTGCTGTTTCTGCTCATTCCGCTACGGCCGCTGTTTCACCATCTATTACAAAAAACAGGTCACGGTGAGCTACTGATTCTGTATGGCCTGGTTTTGGCTCTGGGCGGAGCCGAACTCTTTGAGCTGGGTGGAGTGAAGGACGATCTGGGTGCTCTCATCATGGGGGTGTTGATATCAACCCATCCTAAATCGAAAGAGATGGCCAAATCAATGTTGGGTTTCAAGGACCTGTTTCTGGTGGGCTTTTTCCTCTCCATCGGTATGTCCGGCCGACTTTCGTTGGAAGCGGTGACCATTGGGTTTCTACTCGTGCCTTTTGTCTTCGCCAAATCTGCTCTCTTTTTTGTTTTGATGACCCGTTTTAAGCTGCGTGCGCGCACTTCATTATTGGCGACCCTGAATCTAACCAACTATAGTGAATTTGGTCTAATTGTTGCCGCTATTGGCGTGGCGAATGGCTGGATGGATGGTGAATGGTTGGTTGTTATTGCCATCGCTCTGTCCCTCTCTTTTGTTATTGCTGCCCCACTAAGTGGTAACGATGACAGAATCTATAATTTATACAAAATATTTTGGCGGAAGTTTCAACGCAAAGAACGGCTTCCAGACGACAGGCTGTTGGATACACTAGGAGCAACCATTGCTGTCTTTGGTATGGGTAGGGTAGGCAGCGGTGCTTTTGACAAAATGTGTGAGCTCCATGGTGACACTGTGGTTGGTATCGATTTTGATGCCGAGTTGGTCAAAAAACACCAGGCAATGGGACGCAAAGTTCTGCACGGTGATCCAGGTGATGCGGACTTTTGGGATAAAATAGAGCAAAACCACAGCATCGAACTCGTCATGCTGGCACTACCAAATCTCCGGGCTAATCTGAATGCCCTGCAGCAATTGCGGGAGACCTCTTTCTCCGGACGTATTGCCGCAACAGCAAGATACCCGGATGAGCAGGAACAATTACGACAGACAGGTGCAACTGCTGTATTTAATATCTACACTGAAGCAGGCGCCGGGTTTGCTGAACATGTTGAAGTGCATAACAAAACCTGACGCAACCAATGCGATCGCATTAGGCAATCCTGGGGCCAGCTCAAGCCTAGTTCGAAATCCATAAGCTTGGTTTATAGGGGTGTTGATTCTTGGGACTGTTTTTCCTGGGTTTGGGGTGGATTCTGATTGATCTGAAGCATTCCATGCCGCAAAATGCGCCGCTGCGATTTCGCGGACCCATAGACTCATGGAGGTTGCGAACGCAGGAAAGATTTCTATTGATAGTCTTTGACAGAGGTGTAGACCATGAAGTTAATTTTATTGGGCGCCCCCGGTGCCGGTAAGGGTACAGTGGCCAAGCTGCTGACCGAGATAGATGGTTCGGTGCAGATTTCCACGGGCGATATCCTGCGTGGTGCAGTCCAGGTGGGGTCCGAATTGGGTAAGCAGGCTGATGCTTTCATGAAGGTGGGCGATCTGGTGCCCGATGAGCTGATCATGGGTATTATGGAAACGCGTTTACAGGAGCCCGATTGCGACAAGGGGTTTCTGCTGGACGGTTTCCCCCGTACCATCCCCCAGGCCGAGGCCCTCAAGGTGCTATTGGATAAGATCGGCATTGATCTGGACATGGCGGTGAATATAGATGTGCCCCGGGACGTGATTCTTGATCGTCTCACCACTCGCCGCACCTGTTCCAATGGCGATTGCCAGGCCATCTATAACGTCAAGAGTAACCCCCCCAGGCAGGAAGGGGTGTGCGACAAGTGTGGTAGCCCGGTGATTCAGCGCGAAGATGAAACTGCCGAGGCCATCAGTCATCGCCTTGAGACCTACAATGAAAAGACTGCGCCTTTAATTGGTTTCTATGAGAAAGAAGCTTTGTTGATCACGGTTACCGCTACCAGCAGTGACGCTGTGATTACGGCGATCAAGGAGAAGCTCGAACAATAGTATTTATTGGCTCAGGTTGCTGCCTAACGGGCAGGTCGCGCAATGCGGCTTGCCCTTTTTATCGGTTGGCCTGAACCGGAAAGAGTCGGCTGGCATTACCGTGGGCGATGAGTTTTGCAATTTTTTCAGGGAGCATATTCAGCCAGTAACGGGCATCATCCGTATAGTCGGGCAGAAGAGACCAGCGTGCCGGGATATAGGTATCCATACCAAGAATAAATTGATACGGATGATCCAGGAAAAGATCCCGCCAGTGTGGATTGAGTTCACTGTCTATTAATATATCGTTGCGAAAGGACAGTTCCAGATAAAGTTTGGAGTTGTCGTCCAGCAGTTCTTGCAACGTGGCAATGGGTACTTTATCAAATCCTGCATGGGCCCAGATCACCACTTGGTTTGGTGCTCGAATCAAAATGTTACGAATTCCGGCTTCATCGGTATGGGCGTGCAGGGCGAGTCCCTTGTCTCGAGCCAGTCGAAAAATCCGACCCATGACGGGGGTGTTGGCATCTGTGCCATTGAGATGAAACTCGCCTATACCTTGATAGGGTATGACATCAAGTTGCTTCTTCACATATTCCAGTGTTGCCGGGTCGTTAAACCAGGACAGCATATCCTTACGGGTACGATAGGGCCGTAAAAAAGGCACGATTCGCTCAGGACTCAGTGCATAGAGTTTCTCCGAACCCTCATTTGGGGTGCTGGATACTAGGCAGCGTTCAATTCCAGCCTGTTGTAACAACCGGATGGCCTGGGGGGGTGAGATCAACCTCCATACCGATTGGCTATAGTGGATGTGGCCATCAAAGATGGGCAGGCCGTCTTGGGCATAGCCTGCCAGGGGCAGGGTAGTAACAAATACCAATGTAGAGATTATCTTGAGCATAGTGCTCCGGTAATTTTAGAGGGCCTTCACCAAACCCTGCGGGCAAGTATGAATGAAGTCCGCTTGTGGGGTAGAAGGGATTATAAATCAATAGAAGTGCCCATTAGCAATAACCCCTTAAGTTCATCGGCGGATCG
This sequence comes from Acidiferrobacteraceae bacterium, assembly GCA_011052015.1. Classification (GTDB taxonomy): domain Bacteria; phylum Pseudomonadota; class Gammaproteobacteria; order HyVt-429; family HyVt-429; genus HyVt-429. The sequence goes on from DRJZ01000066.1 coordinate 6,476, forward strand.
AGCTATGATGGTGTTCTTGTCTTACAAGGAGGGGTGACAACAATGGCCAGCAAAAAAAGGCGAAACACAAAATCCGGGTCATCGCCCCAAGTCTCCGATGTTAGAAGTTGGCTATTAAAGATAGCTTGTTCGGTTTTTTCTGCCCTGTTTATAAAACTACCCAGCACCCTGGACAAGTGGCTACGGCGAAGCGATTTTTTGCTGCATCGTAGTTATGGTGGACTCGCTGATCATTTACTGTTCAGCAAACGGCAATTGGGCCACGCCCCCATGGTCTATATGCTGTCCCTGTTCGCATTGTACCTGATGGTCTACGGACCCACCCTCGGCACACGGGGGAGCGCCGCCATTGTGTGGTTAGTGTCGGCGGTATTAGTTTATGTGTACCGGGTCCGCCGCGCTGAGCCCGAAAAACTATATCAATCCACCTGGCCGATTTTTTCCGGTCTTGCGATTATTGTTTGGTATGTGTTGGCCGATGCCAGTCATTTGGAACGGGGGGAGCAGGTCTATCGGCACGGTTTGACACTCTTTATTCTGCTATTGATTGTGCTAACGGTCCCCATTGCCCATTGGTTGGCTAAGGTGTTATTTCAGAGTTATCACCAGGAAGGGCGGTCTGAGTTTCGGGAGCTGCTCCCTCACACCGAACTGTTTGAACGACCGGTAGCCCCCACCGTTAGCGGTTGGGAGGTGTTGCGGTCACTGATTTCTGTTCCCCTCTATTATCCGGTTCATCTTCTGTATCCAGCGGCTCTATGGATACTGTTTGTTGTGGATGATCGCCAATGGATGGAGAGTGGGGCGATGCTATTGTTTGCTCTGGCGTGGTGGGTGCTTGGGACTGGTGGCATACATGAGCGCTTCGGCACTATCATAAAAATGGGAACCCGTTGGTTGTTTACCGGTGGCCAATTGGTGGTGAGTGTCGTTGTAATTGCCTTGGCCATTGGCCGTTATGTCAATTTCAGCTATGTTTCCACTCTGGTGGAGTCTATGCCTTGGTATATTCTCCCGTTTTACGCTTTATCTGCATACGTGTCTTTCTGGTTGTATGAGTACTGGATCAACCATGCCTTGTGTGAGCAATTATTGGCGTTGTTGGGAAAGCCTGCCCAAGGCAGGGTCGGTCAAGTGCGATACCCCATTACCGCCGGGGCTAAAAAAAACGGGGGCACGGCAGTCGGGGTGCACAATCGGGTGATCCAGATCCATGCCGGGTCACGCCTAGTGGTCATTGGCCGTTATTATGATCGTTTCAGTAAACGCCAAAAAGAGTGTTTTCAATTTTTTGAAAAGACCGAACTGTTGCAACGTCTGGTGCGTGGCACCCAGACCACCCAAACCACCCAAACCCAGGCCATCTATAAAAGGCGCGTGAGCGCCGCAGACCTGTTAAAAGATATTCGCAAACGTATTCGGTTCTATTTTGTTTTCCTGAATCTGGGTCTTGGCTTGGTTGGCATGGGTGTGTGGTATCAGATCGAGAAGGGTTTTGACCAGGTGGCCGGTCTAACCGCAGTCCGGCAGTCCAGCGCCGCAGACAAGAAACAGTTGGTGGATCTGCGGGCCATGTTGTTCAATCGCGGCACCCGGCCTGCCATATTGTTGGCGGCTTCCGGTGGTGGTACCCGGGCGGCCATGTATACCGCTTCTGTGCTCAGGGGCCTTGCCGAAGAGTCGCTGCTCAAGCACGTGGTTTTGCTTAGTGGCGTGTCCGGTGGCGGCGCGGCGGTCGGTTATTTTGGATCGCACCGCCAATATTTGTATGGTGGCAAAGACGTAAAAGCGTGGCGTTGTTTTCAAGATACCATGGCCGCGCCGTTTGTTCAGGATATACTGGAAGGTCTGTTGGAGTGGCGGGTTCTTACCGGCACCCGATTGGGACAGTTATTGACCGAGAGTTTTACAGAACGTTTTGCAAACCCTTCCAGGGCCCTGGGTGACCGCAGGTTAGCGAGTGTATGCGATATTGTTAACCCTGAGCGCGCCACCCTCGGTGGTGCCGGAAGACCGTCCGGGACCATGGGTCCCCTGGCGCTGATTTTCAATACGGCCCTTGCCGGACACCCCTATAGTGATTCCAGTCAATTTCGGGACAACTCGCTAAATGCCCAGACACAGAGCTCCGGAATTGGCAGTGGCGGACGGCTGGTGTTGACCAACATGAAGCGAAAACGGTCGTTTCCGGATGGTGAGTCACTCTTCGCATTTGCCGGAGACAAATTCAGGGGAACCCCGAATGACCCCTTGCGCATTGTCCGGGACGAGATGCTGAAATATGTCTTGGTTCAAGACCCGCATGTCAAACTTGCTACAGCGGCATCACTCAACGCAAATTTTCCGCCGGTGTTTTCAAACGCGGCTGTGGATCTGATTGATCGCGCATCTAAAATCAATCGGTACTGGGTCACCGACGGTGGGGCAACGGACAATCGGGGTCTGCTATCGTTGCTGTTCGCGTTGCGGGGTGCATTGGAAGAACAACTGGAGCGGGCCAAGCCGGACCATGTGCCCCCTGTCCATATTGTCGTCGTCGAGGCCTCTGCCGATGTTGTGGACTACCAGGATGATCGCGGTATCAGTACAAAATTTGGCGCGGCGGATAAAATCGCCAGTCAGCTTATTCTCGAACTAGCTAAAGATATTCAGCGTCTATACAAACGTGTCGGTGGTGACCGGGATAATTTTAAAATCCATTATCTCACCATGCCGTCGGTATTTAGAATACGCGGTGGCGTAGGGACGCACTGGATACTGCAAGACAACGTTAGGCTCACGCCATCCGATGAACCCGATCTAAAAAAGGCCCAAAAAGAAACTGTGGGTCTGGAGGGTTCCACGGTCAAGGGCATGATTGATGTGCTGTACCTAGGCAGAGCCCGGCGAACCGTTGGGGGGGCAGATCTTGCTAAAGTGTGGGGGTGGATCGATGAAGACCCACACTATAGCGTGTGGAACAACCTCGTCGCTCACTTAAAATAGTCCAAAAGCCTTATAAGGTTTTTAGCACAGCCTCTGCGGCATCCAGAGTGGCCTGGATGTCGGCCTCGCTGTGGGCGGCACTCATAAAACCGGCCTCAAATGCCGAGGGGGCCAGGTAGACCCCGGCCGCCAGCATCCCGTGAAAGAATGTTTTGAAGCGTTCGACATCACAGGCCATGACCTGGCTAAAACCACTGACTTGGTCGGCATCGGTAAAAAAGAGTCCAAACATGCCGCCGATCCGCTGGGTGGTAAGGGGGATGTTGGCGGCCTGGGCCCGTTGAGTCAGGCCGTCTACCAAGGTCTGGGTTTTATTGCCCAGGGCCTCAAAAAATCCCGGGGATGAAATTTGTTTCAGGGTGGCAAGTCCAGCGGCCATGGCAATGGGGTTGCCGGACAGGGTCCCGGCCTGGTAGACCGGGCCATCCGGGGCGATATGATCCATGATGTTGGCACGGCCACCAAAGGCGCCCACTGGCATACCACCACCGATCACTTTGCCGAGGGTGGTGAGGTCGGGGGTTACGCCATAGAGTCCTTGGGCTCCACCTAGGCCGACGCGAAACCCGGTCATGACTTCATCAAAGATGAGTGCGCTGCCGGAGGTGTTGCAGCATTCCCGAAGACCGCTTAGAAATCCTGCCTCCGGTGCAATACAATTCATGTTGCCGGCCACCGGTTCCACAATGATGCAGGCAATCTGATCCCCGATTTCATCCATGACCTGTTTGACCTGGTTCAGGTTGTTGTACTCCAGGGTGACAGTATGTTCGGCGACGACTGCGGGTACACCGGGAGACGTCGGTACCCCCAGAGTCAATGCACCGGAACCTGCCTTGACCAACAGGGCATCGGCATGGCCGTGGTAACAGCCCTCGAATTTTATAATCTTGTCGCGCCCGGTATAGCCCCGTGCCAGACGAATGGCGCTCATGGTGGCCTCGGTGCCGGAGCTCACCATGCGCACTTTTTTAATCGAGGGCATCAAGTTGCAGACAGTTTCTGCCATCTGGGTTTCAATCTCAGTAGGGGCACCGAAACTCAAGCCGTTTTGTATGGCTTGGCTAACCGCAGCCAGTACTTCTGGATGAGCATGGCCCAATATCATGGGACCCCAGGAACCCACATAATCGACGTATTGTTTGCCGTCGGCATCCCACAGGTAGGCCCCTTGGGCGCGAGAAATAAATACCGGTGTGCCGCCGACGCCCTTAAAGGCGCGCACCGGAGAATCGACCCCGCCGGGGATGACTTTTTGGGCGGCTGCAAATAACTTTTCTGATTGGGTTGTCATGTAAAATCCGGGTCCTTAGTGTGGAGAAGCATGGTCACTTCGGCGCAAGTCGGGGTCCAGGTGAGGCGCATCAAGTTGCGAATGATTTGGACAGCGAAAGGGGACGAAAGTCAGTGGCTAAACAGTTTACTATAGGCCCAAGCCGCAGCGTAAACATTCGTAGCAGCGAAGACACCGGAGATTACCGCCAGGGAGTTGGCGCCAGCGTCGATTAAATAGCCGCCATTTTCACTGCTAATGCCACCAATCGCCACTATAGGGATCGTTAATGTGGTCTTGGCCTGTTTGAGCAAACCGGACTCTGCCTGTATGGCATTGGGCTTGGTCGGGGAGTCAAAAAAGCGGCCGAAAGCGACATAATCCGCGCCCCCTTTCTCGGCCTCGATGGCACGGGCCAAATCGTTGTAACAAGAGATGCCGATGATCGCGTCTTTACCCAAGGTTTTCCGGGCCAATTTAATATCATCATCGTCCCGGCCCAAATGGACGCCACTGGCACGGATCTTTTTGGCAAGCTCGATATTATCATTGATAATCAGGGGGACGCCGTGTTGCTGGCACAGGGTTTTCAATTGCTGGGCCTGGTGCTGGCGCTGTGTAGAGTGGTGCGTCTTGTCCCGGTATTGGATCAGCCTGGCGCCACCGGCGATGGCCTGGGCTACTTTTTCGGTGAGGGTTTCACTGTCGATCAGTTGGGTGTCGGCAATGGCGTATAGGCCGGTGATGGGTGTTGTCACCTCAGTGACGACGTCCACTGGGTCCTGATTCAGGGTCACGGCTCCAGAACAACCGATCCGGTATGGCCTGTCCCTGTCCTGGATGTATGGCCTGCTTTAAACATCGCAGAGTATAGTCCTGGGCCCGTTGAACAGCGGTGACCGCATCCAGTCCATGGGCAAGATGGGCGGCGACGGCGGCGGCCAGGGTGCAACCTGAACCGTGATAATTACCGGACAGGCGTTCACATTCGAAGGTTCTGGGTTGTTGTGCCTCGGTAAATAATCGGTTGATGACCCGCGGGGTTTGGGCATGGGTACCGGTGAGGTAGACATGCTGGCAACCTGTAGACAGCAGTGCGTGGGCACAGGCACTCGGGCTGTCGGCCTCGGGTGCTAGGCGTTGTATCTCACCCAAGTTGGGGCACGCCACGGTGGCCCGGGGCAAAAGTAGTACACGCAATGCCTCGTCGATGGCGGCCTCACTCAGGGGCTGACCACTGCCGCTGACCATGACCGGGTCCACCACCAAGGGGATGTGGGGATAGTCTTTGAGGATGCCGGCAATGGCGCTGACCATTTCGGGATTACCCAGCATGCCGGTCTTGATTGCGGCCACTGGCATGTCCTCCAGGACTGCACGGGCCTGAGCAATCACCAGTTCCACTTCCACCACCGTAAACTGTTTAACACTGCGGGTGTCCTGGGCGGTGACGGCGGTGACCACAGGCGTGGGATGACAGCCCAGGGCAGTGAGGGTCTGGACATCGGCCACTATACCGGCACCCCCGGTGGGGTCGTGTCCGGCGATGGCCATGACGATGGGAAGTGAAGAAGTATTCATCTTAGTTAGACCGGTTGTTTCCAATCACACCCAATTTTCAATCCGTAATCCTGGCACCTGCTCAAATTCTTTCATGTTATTGGTGACTAGAATTAAACCCATCGCCCTTGCGTGGCCAGCAGTCATCATGTCGTAGGGACCAGGGGGCTGTCCGATACGATATAACTCCGCCCTCAGTTGCCCAAAATGTTCAGAGGCGTGTTCTTCAAATGGTGCGACTTCCAATCGTGCGACTAAGCCCTCGATATCTGCAAGATTTCGTTCAGGTTGGGATGATCTTTCAGCGCCATAAATCAATTCACCACGTGTAACGGCTGAGATGCACATCTGATTTTCGTGCTGTTTGAAGGCTTCACGCACATGCTTGGGGCGATTCTTGATAGTGTAGATAACCATATTGGTATCAAGCATGTATTTGAGCATGCTTAAAGCGCTTCACGCTCTTGGTCGGAAGGTTGCTCGCGGTCAGACATGAAGTCATCAGATACACCGGGACCGTCAAACCAGTGATCCCAGGACTCTCCGGCAGGGGTGATGATCCTGGTGTTGCCAATGGCAACAATATCCACTTTTTTGATGGATTCCGGTAGTGCCACTGGTTTGGGGAGTCGCACTGCCTGGGTTTTGTTGCTCTTGAATAGGGTGGTGTGGAGCGTAGTCATCATAATCTCCATGTATATCCTTATGGTATATTCAATTATAGTGGCCGATAGGGATATATCAATAGGAAAGGGGGGCGGGCTAATGGGTGATCCCTATTCTGCTATAACAAACATGACCCGGATCGATCCGAAGGAAATATTAGTGGGTGAATGCGCTCTTCTAAACCTGGATAATATCCAGCAGACTCCTGGAAAAACCTACGACTACAGGGATGTAGTCGGTACGAGCCCATGGATGGAATCGGTAGAGTCGCGTCGGGAACGAAGACCGAGAACAATGCAGGAGCAATTGTCGAGAGCGACGCACGACTGCATGGACGCAGGAGCAGTTGCCGAGGACGCCAAAGCCGAGGAACGCTATGACTGCAAAAAATAATACAAAGAAGCGATCCACCAGGAAACAGACGACACCCTCTTTCCAGGGCTGGCGCACCAGTGACCAGGACGAAATCGAACGCCGCCGCCAGCGCGGTGCTGTTGAACCTGGTCGTATCGAAACGGTGGCCGGTGGAGATCCGTTTTACGGTGATTACCGGGTTCGTTCTGGCAACGGTGGCTGCTATGAAGTTGAGATCCGCTCGCTTGCCAAACCAATCAATAGTTGTGGCTGTCCCGACCACGCCGTTAATCGCCTGGGCACCTGCAAACATGTGGAAGCGGTTTTGTGCAAAGTAGCTAAAGGCAAAAAGCGCCGTTTCCAGGCAGCCGCCGGGGAAGGCAGCCCCTGGGTTGAGATCTTTCTCGACCGGCGCGATGAGAAAATAAGAGTGCTTTGGCCGCAGCACAGTCGCCCCCGTTCCAAACTCCACCAGCTCCTGGACCCCTTTTTCTCGACCGATGGATCATTGCTCAATGACGTTGCTATCGCTTTTCCAGTACTGCGCCGAAAAATTGCCGAGACTCCCAAGGTCTTGCGGGACAAGCTAAGAATTTCACAACAGCTTGAACCATGGTTGATGCGCCTGATGCAGCAGGCCGGACGGGACAAGGCGCGTCAGGTATTCGATAAGGATATTGCCAGTGGCAAGCGCACACTCGACATGGTCAACATGCCCCTCTACCCCTACCAGCAACAGGGTATGCGCCACCTCGCTTTCACCGAGCGCGCCCTGCTGGCCGATGAGATGGGCCTCGGCAAGACAGTACAGGCGATTGCCGCCTGTGAACTGTTACGCCGCCTGCGTGGTGCGCAAAGGGTGCTGGTGATAAGCCCCGCCTCTCTCAAGGCGGAATGGGAGGAGCAGATCGAAAAGTTCTCCGGCCTCGGCTCGCTGATTATTCAGGGGCCACGTGCCACACGTCTGAAACAGTATCGCCAGGAGAGCTTCTTTTATCTCTGTAACTATGAACAGATCATGCCCGATGCCGAAGAGATCCAGTTGCTGCTGGCACCCGACATCATCATCCTCGACGAGGCGCAGCGCATCAAGAATTGGCAGACCAAGACCGCCAACGCCGTCAAACGGCTCAAGAGCCGCTACGCCTTTGTGCTCACCGGTACGCCGCTGGAAAATCGTATCGACGAGATCTACTCTATCGTCCAGTTCCTCGATCCGCACTTGTTCGGTCCGCTGTTCCGCTTCAACCGTGATTTCTATGAACTGGATGAAAAGGGCCAGCCCTGTGGTTATAAAAATCTCGACAAACTGCACCGCCGCCTGCGGCCGGTCATGTTACGGCGGCGCAAGGATGAGGTCGAAGGTGATCTACCGGGGCGCACCGTCAACAACTACTTCGTCTCCATGACCGAAGAACAGGCACTGCGTTACGACGAATACAACGGCCACGTTGCCCGCCTGATGGCGATGGCGCAACGCCGCCCACTGCGCAAGGAGGAGTGGGAAAAGCTGCAAAAGTGGCTCGCCTGTATGCGCATGCTCTGCGATACGCCCTACATCCTCGATCCGGAGTGCAAAGACTCGCCAAAGCTTGAAGAATTGGAAAAAATCTTCGGCGATCTGTTGGACGAGGGCGATCACAAGATCCTCATCTTCTCGGAGTGGACCCGCATGCTTGATCTGGTCTGTGGCCTGGCGGACAGAATGGATATCGGCTACGCCCTGCACACCGGCAAGATCCAGCAAAGCAAGCGACGCCACGAGATCCGCCGCTTTAAAGATGATCCCCACTGCCGTCTGTTTCTCTCCAGCGACTCCGGCAGCACCGGCCTCAATCTGCAAAACGCCGACGTGGTGATCAATCTCGACCTGCCCTGGAACCCGGCCAAGCTGGAACAACGCATCGCCCGCGCCTGGCGCAAACATCAAAAACGCGCCGTACAGGTGATCAACCTGGTGTGCGAACACTCCATCGAACATCGCATGCTGCACCTGCTCGACCAGAAACAGAACCTGGCGCAGGAAGTGGTGGACGGTGCCGGTCAACTGACATCCATGAAGATGCCCTCGGGCCGCGCCGCCTTTATGGAGCGTATGGAGACGCTGATGGGGCAGCCCACTACCCCGCCGCCCTTACCAATAGAAAAACCAGCGGCAACAAAGCATGAGGATGATCCCTTGCAACGTTTGCGTGAAGAGAGTGTGTTTCAGTGGGGTGAGCGGCTTGATCTGCTACAGGTGCACAATCAAGGTTCTACATTACAAGCAAAGCAGACAGTTGTTGCCGTGGTCGACCACCTTGATGAACCGCTTTGCAACACCCTGCAACAGAGCGTCGCCGACAACCTGCCGGGGCACTCTCTGGAGGTACTGGACCGGGCCACCTATGAGACCATCCAGCGGCTAATCGAGAACGGTGTATTGAGTCTGAATCAGGAAGCCCAGACCTTGCACCAATCCACCGTCATGGATAAACCACAACAACAGATACAGCGGCAACGCCTGCGCCGGGCGCGCCAACAACTGCAACAAGCCGAACGCAAACACAGCATGGCGCAAGTCCTGGCCGCTGGCGGTTTTGTGATCGAAGCCCTGCCCGTCCTGAGCAATGCGGTGGAGGAAGGACTGGCGTCCCTGGCTCTACTGGATGCCCATGAAGCCTCACCGCTTAGCATTACCTTTATCGAATCTCATCTGGTCAACAATGCCAAGGCGCCACCAAACACAACGGCCCTGGTGACGCAACTGCGTAAAGGCAGCAAAGGACTCAATGAAAAAGAGGCCGTGGCATTACTTGAGAGCGGTGCCGCGTTGATGCAACATATCGCTGAGACGCTTAACAAAGCGGCCTTACAATGAGGCTGGAAACAAAAACAAAGATCGAGAAACCGGTCGTCGATGAGTCCATCTCCACTGCACAACTCAGCGCTTGTCAAAAATGGCTGAAAGATCACGGCGACGACAGAATTCATAATGGCAGGGTCGTGTCCGGCGATGGCCATGACAATGGGTAGCGATGGTGCGTTCATCTTTTTAGATCGAGTGAAACTTTGCCTCGTCGATTGTAGCCCATTGCACCTGTTCCACCAGGGCCTGGATCAACTTGGGGTGATCGTTTAGGGCCGGGATAACTCTATAGTGTTTGATCCCATTGGCCTTGGCCAAGGCTGCATATTGAATCCCTAATTCGTAAAGGGTTTCGGTGTGATCGGATACAAAGGCGATGGGGTAGACCAGTACCTGTTGGGCGCCCGCTTGACCAAGCTGTCGAATCATATCCTCAGTATAGGGGCTTAACCACCTAAGTGGGCCCACCCGGCTCTGGTAACACAAGCTTGTTCGGGGCCAATTCAGCCTTGCGCACAAGGCATTGTAGGTGGCGCGTATCTGCCGTTCATAGGGGTCACCGGCGTCAATGAACTTTTGCGGTAGTCCGTGGGCAGAAAATAGCAGTTCGATTTGTGCCGGGTCAGAATCCGGTAAGGCGTGTTGTGCCTCGTGGATATCATCGATGATGGCATCCAAATAGGTTTCATTGTCATACCAATGCTCTATAAGCACCACCTGCGGGTGATAGTCCTGACGTTGGCATTGCCGCACAAATTCATTGTAGGAACTGCCGGTGGTGGTGAGAGAGTATTGGGGATACAGGGGTAGCAAGATGACATTTTTGTACTCCGCATGTTTCAGGTCTTTGACGACCTTGTCGGTCAGTGGGTGCCAATAGCGCATGCAGGTGTGTACGTCATAGTTACCTACGGTCGCCAGCGCCTGGGTCAAAGCATCGGCCTGTCTTTGGGTATTCTCCAGCAGGGGTGACTTTCCGCCGATGGCAGCGTACCCCCGGCTGGCCTCTCCCTTACGCCGCCGTGCGATTATGTACGCAAAGGGTTTTTGGGTGATAAGGCCAAGAGGGAGTTTAAAGATATCCGGGTCAGAAAAAAGGTTAAATAAAAACGGTTGTACTGCCTCAAGGGTATCCGGGCCACCGAGATTAAAAAGCACTACTGCGGTTTTATCTTTCATTCGGGCAGGGAGGTGTGGTGCCATCAAGGCTGCCTTTGAGATGGTTGGGGTAAAGGCCCCGCATTATACAGGGGCGTGTATTGATCCAATTCCTTTTTCTCCAGTAGAAACACACTCGCTTCAACGGACTCCGCCTCCAGCCATATAAAGGGCAGATTGGGATGGGCTGCCTCCAGGGCGGTACGAGCGTAACCTACTTCCACCACCAGTACCCCGTGGTCACTTAGAAAATCGCTGGCTTGATCAATGATACGATTAATAATATCCAAGCCCAGAGGCCCTGCCGATAACGCCAGGCGAGGTTCATGCTGGTATTCATCGGGAAAGCTATCAATGCGATCATCTTCAATATAAGGGGGATTGCTGACAATAAGATCATAGTGCCGACCTTGCAGGTTGGAAAACAGATCAGATTGAATGGCACGAACCCGATTATCGAGTTGGTGGGTCTTAAAATTTCGTCGTGCAACTTCCAGGGCTTGTTCAGAGATATCAGTCGCATCTATTCTTGCGCCTTCAAAGGCATGGTTGAGGGCGACTGCAATACAACCGCTTCCAGTGCAGAGGTCCAGGGCTCGATTCATCTTGGTCTCATTGATCCAGGGAGCGAATCTCTCTAAGATAAATTGGGCCAGATGAGAACGTGGTACCAGCACCCGTTCGTCAACGTAAAAAGGCAGACCCGCAAACCAAGCCTCGCCGGTGAGGTAGGCCGCAGGTTTACGGGTCTTGATTCGGGTGTGCAGCAGGCCCTTGATCGCCACTTTTTCACCCTCATTGAGGGCCCTATTCAGATGGGGTTCCATATCGGTGACCGGTAACCCCAGGGCATGGAGTATTAGCCAGGCGGCTTCATCCAGAGCAGAGTCGGTGCCATGGCCAAAAAAAATCCCGGCATCATCGAATAGTTTTTCGCCCCAAAGCACAAAGTCTTTTACTGTGTTCAGGGATGCTGGGGGGTTGGAGTCAATCTTCGGTGTGTGTTTCATGGTTGGATCTCTGGAGGTTGTGTCCCCACAGCTTGTTGCGATTAATATTGAACCGCCAAGTACGCCAGAAAAATATATTTGCCAACTTTGGCGTCTTGGCGGTTCAGGTTATCCTTTATTTGTCCAAATCGGGCGGCTTGGATAGTGTTCGGGATAGGGTGCGCCGGCGACGCCGGTGTCACCGGCGGCCCTGGCCACCGCAGGAGGGATGTACTCCAGAAGGCGTGGGTCCATGGGGGTGGGGATGATGTAGTCCTTGCCAAAGACCATATGATCGCGGCGATAAGCCACCAGGACTTCTTCCGGTACCGGTTCCCGGGCCAGGGCCGCCAGGGCGAAGGTGGCGGCCTTGAGCATGTCCCGATTGACGCAGCAAGCGCGTACGTCCAGCACCCCACGAAATATAAAGGGGAAGCCGAGCACATTATTGACTTGGTTGGGGTAGTCAGAACGACCGGTGGCCATGATCACATCACTGCGGATCTTATGGACCAGGGCCGGGGCAACCTCCGGGTCTGGATTGGATAAGGCAAATACAATTGGATTGGGGGCCATGGACTCGATCATGTCCTCGGTGACCAGATTAGGGCCCGATACGCCGACCAACACATCGGCATCGATCATGGCATCGGCCAAGCTACGGAGTGCGGTATCCTGGGCAAAGTCGCGTTTGTGCTCATCAACATAATCTCGTTCGCTATGAATGATGCCTTTGCGGTCCACCATCAGAATATTTTCCGGCTTTGCCCCCAAGGCCATAAGCAACTTCATGGAGGCAACCCCGGCAGCACCGGCGCCGAGACAGACGATACGCGCCGAGGCCAACTCTTTGCCCTGAAGTTCCAGGGCATTCATCAGACCCGCACAGATGATGACCGCAGTGCCGTGCTGGTCATCATGGAAGACGGGGATATCGAGACGCTCATTGAGGATCTGCTCGATCTTAAAACATTCCGGGGCGGCAATATCTTCCAGATTGATGCCGCCAAAGCCCGTGGCGATGTTGACTACCGTATTGATGAATTCTTCGCTACTGGCGGCGTTGATCTCGATATCAAATACATCGATATCGGCGAACTTTTTGAACAATATCGCCTTGCCTTCCATCACCGGTTTACCTGCCAGGGCGCCAACATTGCCCAGGCCCAGCACCGCACTGCCATCGGTGATCACCGCCACCAGATTGCCTTTTATCGTATATCGGTAGGCATTGCGTGGGTCTCTGGCGATTTCTCTGACCGGTTCCGCCACCCCCGGAGTGTAGGCCAGGGCCAGGTCATCCTGGCTGGCAAAGGGTTTGCTGGGCACGACCTGTACTTTTCCGGGTTTCGGCTCAGCATGATACCTCAGTGCCGTCTGCTTGAGGTCTGTGGGTTGGGTGGAGTCGTCTGACATCAGTGCGCTAGCGGAGATTGTGTGTCGGTAATGGGGTGGATCGAACTCGAACTGATTAAATGGACGGGCGTTGTGATAGCAACCCTGTCAACTACAGCCTGCCAAAGGATAAATACTTTGTTGAGTATCGATCTGACTTGCATCGGGATGTTTTACTCCAGTTTTTCGATCATAGTCGGGTGATTGATGGTCGTGTTGAGCCGGCTATTGTACAGATTAACCCATCCACGTACCTCTACCAGGGCCCCTCGCCAATCTTTGGGATTATCGGTCCAGTACTGTTGCCACGCCTTGCGCGAGATCCTGACCGAAAAGCGGTCGCTTAGATCGAGATAGATATAACGGCGGCTCTTGCCTATTCGTTGGATGTGGCCACGAACAAAGTGGAAACCCCGGGTTTTGAGACTCAGGCCTTGTGCCGCTTTTGGCTTATAGTAGGCGTCGCCCCATAATCCGATCGCTTGGCGGCGGGCAATGCGCTCGACGCGTAAATACGCGTCGGCATGGTCCACATTGGGGGCGATGGCGACAGCGCTGGCCAGGCCCCGCTCCAGCAAACCGATCTGAAAGTCCTGACCGTCTTCTGTGAAGACCTGGGCAAGGGTACGCTTATACCGGTCCTGGCGTTGCGGTCCGAATTTCAGGTGGATCTTTTTATTGAGTAACTGCCTGCGGGTGTAAGCGGTGGCAGCGCGGGCCCAGGGTTCGTCGGGCCGCCCATCGTAGCCCTGCTCCGGGCAATTGACGCCGACCAAGCGTAGGTGGCGGCCATCGCCGAGGACGAGGGTGTCACCGTCTATGACCTTGACGGTGATGGCGGTTTCGCTGGACGCCCAAGCCCCGGAAAGGGCGGCCCCATAGAAAAGGGCACAAATAAAAAGGGCGCCCCATGGGGACGCCCTAACATACTGCCTTATAGCCATAAAAGTGCTATTTTAGACCGTATTTCTGACGGAATTTTCCGACTCGGCCTTCGCTATCCAGTATTTTCTGTTTGCCGGTGTAAAAGGGGTGACACTCGGAACAGACTTCCACACGCAGTTCATCACCTAGTGTGGAGCGAGTGCTAAAGGCGTTGCCGCAGGCGCAGGTTACCTTGATGTCTTCATATTTGGGGTGGATACCCGTTTTCATGTCACAGTCCTCAATGGTAAGTCCCGCTACGCAGGGCGGCGGATGATATGCGAATCCAGCCCCCCTGACAAGCTGGATGACCTAGCTTGCCCGTTTCATGGCCTCGAAGAAATCGGCATTGCTCTTGGTGCTCTTGAGCTTTTCCAGCAGCAGTTCCAGTGCCTCCAGGTCGTCCATGGGGTGGAGCAATTTGCGTAGCAGCCAGATCTTCTGCAGTTCTGCAGGATCGGTGAGCAGTTCCTCACGACGGGTGCCGGATTTGTTGATCAGGATGGAGGGGTAGACCCGTTTTTCTGAAATACGCCGATCCAGGTGGATTTCCAGGTTGCCGGTACCCTTGAACTCTTCGTAGATGACGTCGTCCATCTTCGAGCCGGTTTCAATGAGGGCAGTGGCCAGGATGGTGAGGCTACCCCCTTCTTCCATGTTCCGGGCGGCGCCGAAAATGCGTTTGGGCCGTTGCAGGGCATTAGCGTCTACACCACCGGTGAGCACCTTGCCGGACGAGGGCGCGACGGTATTGTAGGCGCGTGCCAGACGCGTGATCGAATCCAGCAAAATGATTACATCTTTTTTGTGTTCCACCAGGCGCTTGGCCTTTTCGATGACCATTTCCGCCACCTGTACATGGCGGGTCGCAGGTTCATCGAAGGTGGACGAAATCACGTCACCGCGCACCGAGCGAGCCATCTCGGTGACCTCTTCCGGCCGTTCATCGATGAGCAGGACCATGAGTACGCAATCTGGGTGATTGGCGGTGATGGAATGGGCAAGCTGTTGCAGCATAACCGTCTTGCCGCTTTTCGGTGAGGAGACGATAAGTCCACGTTGGCCCTTGCCGATGGGGGCCACCAAGTCGATGATACGTGCGGTGAGGTCTTCGGTAGAACCGTTGGCTTGCTCCAGACGCAGCCGTTCGTCGGGAT
This sequence comes from Acidiferrobacteraceae bacterium, assembly GCA_011052015.1. Taxonomy (GTDB): domain Bacteria; phylum Pseudomonadota; class Gammaproteobacteria; order HyVt-429; family HyVt-429; genus HyVt-429. The sequence continues at coordinate 21,785 of DRJZ01000066.1, forward strand.
GTAGCGGTGTCAGGTTTTCAAAGAGTATTTTGTTCTTGGCTTCTTCGGGGGACTGGTAGTTGATCTCTTCAACTTTGAGTAGGGCAAAATAACGTTCCGATTCCTTTGGTGGCCGGATGTAACCCTTGATGGTGTCACCGGTACGTAGATTGAAGCGTCGAATCTGGCTGGGTGAGACATAAATATCATCGGGCCCGGCGAGATAGGAACTGTCGGCAGAGCGCAGGAAGCCAAAGCCATCCTGGAGTATCTCGATCACCCCCTCTCCGGTGATGTCCTGGCCGCTGCGAGCGTGGGCCTTGAGGATAGCAAAGATCTGCTCTTGCTTGCGTAGTCGGCTGACACCCTCCAGGTCCATGGAACGCGCGAGGTCGGCCAATTCTTTGGCGGGTTTTTTCTTAAGTTCTGACAGATTCATTGGGGGCATGGGGCACCGCTAAGGTAAGAGGAAGTATGTGTTGTGGGCAAAGGGCTGCCCGGTACAGACGATGGGTTGTCGCGCTAGGAGACGCTTAGGTGAAATTCTGGGATTTTTTAGTAGGTTTATATTTAACTGCTGTACTTAGAACATAGCACTTGCCCACGGTCCCGTCCAGTGGGCAATGCCGGATTAGAGTGAACCGTCAATAAATGCCGTCAATTGGGATTTAGACACCGCGCCGACCTTAGTGGACTCCACGCTGCCATCCTTGAAAAGCATCAGCGTGGGGATGCCGCGAATACCATATTTGGGTGGTGTGCCCGGATTCTCGTCAATATTGAGCTTGGCCACCTTGAGGCGGCCGGCGTACTCTTTGGCGATCTCATCCAGTATCGGTGCGATCATTTTGCATGGGCCACACCACTCGGCCCAATAGTCGACCAGTACTGGGTCACTGGACTTCAGGACCTCGTCCTCGAAAGTGTCATCGCTCAGGTAGACTATGCCTTCGCTCATTCAAACTCCTCTATTTCTATAGATTTTTGGTTGATATTAGGCCGCCGGGTGGCGCGAATCGGATATTTGAGCCCAATAGTCTGGCTATTGCAAGTACAAGCGCCGAGCTTTTCTTGCTATCCTATCTAAATCAATGAGTAATCAGCATTTATCTAACACACTGTTCTCCGATCTTGGTTTACCTGAAGTCCTTCAAAAAGGTATAGAAGCGGCCGGATTCACCTACTGTACTGAGATTCAGTCACAGGCCTTGCCGATCGCCCTGGCAGGGGGTGACGTGGCGGGGCAGGCACAGACGGGTACCGGCAAGTCGGCGGCATTCCTGTTGGCGCTGTATAACCGGCTGTGTACTGATCCTGGACCCCAGGGCAGACGCCTTACCCAGCCTCGGGCCATGATTATTGCTCCTACCCGGGAACTGGCCATCCAGATCCATAAAGATGCCCTCCAGTTGGGCCAGTTCACGGATTTCAAGCTGGGGCTGGTTTATGGCGGTACCGGCTATGACCAGCAACGCAAGATGTTGGAGCAGGGTGTAGATGTGATTATCGGCACCCCTGGACGCACCATTGATTTCTTAAAGCAGGGGTTATTCGACCTCAAGGCTATCGGGGTGTTTGTGCTTGATGAGGCCGATCGAATGTTCGATCTGGGCTTTATCAAAGATATTCGATATTTGATGAATCGTATGCCTGCGCCGACCGAACGCTTGAGCATGCTGTTTTCGGCGACCTTGTCCTATCGGGTTACTGAGTTGGCCTATGAGCATATGAACAACCCTAACCCGATCAAGGTGGACCCCGACCGGGTCACGGTGGAAAGTATCCGCGAAGTGGTTTACTACCCTTCCAACGAGGAAAAGGTTCCACTGTTGATTACCCTGTTGCGTCAATTTGGTGCGGCTCGCTCCATGGTGTTCGTTAACACCAAGCATGTAGGTGAAAAGGTCTGGTCGTGGCTGGAGGGCAATGACTTTAAAGTGGGTGTGCTGTCAGGGGATGTGCCGCAACTCAAACGAGAACGTCTTTTGCAAGGTTTCAAAGAGGGCGAGTTGGAGATACTGGTGGCCACCGATGTAGCGGCCCGGGGCCTGCACATACCCGACGTCAGCCATGTATTTAACTATGATATGCCCCAGGATGCCGAGGACTATGTGCATCGTATTGGCCGCACTGCACGCGCCGGGGCCAGCGGTGATGCGGTCAGCTTTGCCTGCGAGGAATATGCCTACTCCCTGCTGGAGATCCATGACTACATTGGTCACGAGATTCCCACCGAGCACATTGATCACGACAACCTGGTGATACCCAAGCCTCCGGTCAAGATTGATCGGCCCTTGCGTCGTGGCCGAGGGGTCGGCGGCGGTCGTAGTGGCGCTCGGGGGGCAGAACGTGGTCGTCCGCAACGATCATCGTCGCACCATCGTCCGGCATCATCCACTCCTGTCCAGACCGCCCCAAGCAGATCGAAACAGGCCCCCCCTGTCACACCGAAAACAGGCCCTGCCCGTCCCCCCACTCAAGAAACGGCGCCTCCCCGGTCTGCCGAACCATCAAATTCGACCGGTGCGAATAAAGCCAAACCCCGGTCCCGCCGTCCTGAACCCCCGGTTATTGGCTAGCCTGCTTATGAGGAAAGGGACAAGAAAAAAATTAGAGCTTAATTAAACAAATACCGATTTGCACATCTGAAATCCTTTTCCCTTTCTTCTTTTTTCTTGTCCCTTTTCTCTATACTGTTAGTGTTCATCTAACAGGGCCGCCAATTCACGGTGCAGCATTTCTGTGTCGCCCAGGTTGAGCTCCACCAAGCGGCGTAGTTGGGTGATGCTGTCTAGGTCGATGCTCTCACAATGGATGCCGAGACGTTCGTTTTCTCGATGGGCCACATGGCCGATCATGGTGATTACCTTGTCTGGATCTTGCAGATGCACCTCAAGGCGAATGGCGTTGTCGAGCTTGAGTTCGTCGGCCTGGGGATCGGTTACCAGGGCTCCGTTGAGAGAAATATCCAGCAGCTCGGTTTCGTGGCGCATGGTATCCGACACCAAGACCGCCAGGGTGTCAAAGGGAATGCGGGTAAATCGGCGTTTGGAGGCCATTCTTAAACTCCTGGGGGTTTAGTGACTCGTCAAGACAGACTATATACACAGTATAGCAGCCCCCATGATGGCCACCGGGCCGTCATGGGCTGGGAATTCTGACCGATAGACTGATTATGGGCGCCACTGCAAAAAACAAAGCGAAGATTGGACTTATACTGACCGGGGGTGGGGCGCGTGCCGCCTACCAGGTTGGTGTGCTCAAGGCCGTGGCCAAATTGCTGCCCGAGGGGGCGGCCAATCCCTTTCGTATTATTTGTGGGTCCAGTGCCGGCGCGATCAATGCCGCTGCTTTGGCGATCTATGCGGATCGATTTCAAGAGGGGGTGCGCCGCTTGGCGTGGGTGTGGGAAAATTTCCACGTCAACCAGGTCTTTCGTGCCGATGCCCGGTCCATGAGCTTGCGCATACTGCGCTGGTTTGCTGCGGTGGCTTCGGCCGGGCTATGGCCCTATAAACCCCATTCGTTGCTTGATAATCAGCCGTTGCGGGATCTTCTAGATGAGATTGTCCCCTGCAAAGAAATTCAGAGCAACATTGATAAAGGTGCATTGGATGCAGTGTGTATCACCGCATCGGGCTATACCTCGGGGGAATCAGTGTCTTTTTTTCAGGCCCGGCCCGGTATAGAGGCCTGGCGCCGCGAACGTCGTGTGGGCAGCGCAGCACAGATCACCACCGATCATCTCGTCGCATCTGCCGCCATACCTTTGATATTTCCGGCAGTGCAAGTCAGCCGTGAGTATTTTGGTGATGGTTCCATGCGTCAATCGGCGCCCTTGAGTCCGGCGTTGCACTTAGGGGCCCAAAGATTGTTAGTGATTGGTGTTCGGCGTGAGAAGTTGGTGCATCTGCCCCGTGAGCAATATACCGCAAACTATCCTGGGTTTGGACAGATCGCAGGCTTTATACTCGACACCTTGTTTTTAGACAGTCTGTACACGGATATAGAGCGCCTGCAACGCATCAACAAGACTATCAGCCTTATTCCGGACCATCGCCTGGAAGAAGAAGGGTCAACATTGCGCCACGTAGAAATTCTGCGTATCTCCCCCAGTCAGGACATCTCAGCCATTGCTGCACGTCACTACCACGATTTCCCCCGGCCGGTGCGTTATTTATTACGCGCCATCGGCGCACTCAAGGCAGAGGGCCGGGGGTTGATGAGCTATCTACTCTTTGAACGCGCTTATTGCCGTGAACTCATCCACCAGGGCTACATTGACACCATGGCTGTGAAGGGTGAATTGATGGCGTTTCTGAATGACGACAGCTACGAAAGCGGTGAAGGTGTTCGATGATGGGCTAAGGCATTGGGAGCAGAACGAGCTTAGCCGTTATCCCGTCGAGTCCTGATATTGGAAACCGTTTTCCTCCAGTCAGGGTTGCGCACATCCAGCACCCGTTCGTAGGCCTCTGCACCCTCGGCCAGGAACTGGCATTGAGTCTCGGTCGGGAGCTTGCCGAATGATTCCCCCTTGACCGGGTGTGCGACCAGGGACCCGTCGGTGTTGAGTTCGAGTTGTGCTTCGAGCCCAGAGATATGACGGACCATATTCTGAGTCAGGCTGACGTGCCACTTTGCTTCCAGGTAGTCATCGCGCTGGGTGCGGTGTCGTATCTTTTTGGACGGTGCCACCGAACCGTCTACCCCCACTATGGTTGAATATTCGCTTAAGCCAGAACTTAACTCAGTTAGCAGGTCTTCGGGGTCACCTACCCCCGGCCTGCCGAGTAACAGGCGCGCCAAGAAGGGTATTTTTTTTCCGTTTTGTTTTGTATGTTTCATATGCCGTGGATTGTAAGTTAGGTGTGGTTCAATTTGATCAGGCGCCAGTGGCACGTGCATCTCTATTTTTATGGCGACAATGTTTTTACCGCCTACCTTATCTGGGCAAAGTACCATGTTTTGTGGCGGTCCACCAAGGCGTCAACAATTTATAGGTATCGCTCTTCTCGTATTGTGCTTATTCACCACAGAAGACACGAAGCATCCTAATATTGCTGCGGTTTATAGAGGCGCTTCAATGGATATGGCCTTTTTCTGGCCATTGGCGCCTTCACATTGACCCATATTTTTTGAGGCGCCCCTGTTAAACCAGAAGATCATCAAGCTTTAGTCTGCGCTCAAGTTTCAAGGTTAAAGGTCGATAACTCTTGCGAACGCCAGTTTGGAGGATGTTAGAGATGCCTAAGCATCAACTTGATAAGACCCTCGATGCCGATTTGGGCCTGGAATTGATGATGCGGGATTCCTTGTCGGGGATGGAAGAATGGGTGGCCATGACCCACTATCAGCCATGGCTGGGGGAGATGGAGATCATTTCCATTGGGCATTCCAGCCTGAATGTCTTGCCTTACGGGCCCAAGCTCACGCACTAGGTGAACTCCAGGGTGTACCCCCTTTTTCTAGGCCATCATATCAATGCCCGCTAAGCTGCCCCCCTGGGGTTCCAGGGTCTGCTCAGCGAGTTGGCGGTAAGTGGACAAGGCCTGGGCCCGTTGATGGGCGGTGGGTTCCCGGTCCGTGCTTGCGGTGCCGTTGATTTCATGCCCCGATACTCCAGCCTGTAACCCAAGGGGTGCGCCCCGTTGCAACAGTTGCCCCACTACGGTCTGCACCACTGGGCTGTGCCTGCTGCCTGCCAGTGGGGTGTAACCCGAGCCGCCGTCATCGACTTGCTGCTTCACCCCACTGAGCGGGGTAGGCGGGCTCAGCGGCTGTAGTGCCGGGCAGGACGGTGACTTGCTGATCTGCATCGTAATAGCCTAAATCGAATCGATGGGGCCAACGGGGCTAGACGGGTCTATGATAGTGCCTAAGTATATCCCATCTTTGACGCCACTGAATCCTGCGTGTTGCACCCCTTCCCATGATTGGGCCGATTGTCCACTGCAAGGCAATATTACCCCAGGCCCTGTAAACACGACGCCCCCTAATGGTTCGCCGACTATCCTAATTCGTCCGTGTCTCTGCTATGGTTGATCTTACGATGGTTTGGTTTCGTCCAATTCGTTTTATCCTCAGCGTCCTGGTATTGCTGTGGCCGGTCTATATTTTGGCGACTTTGCCAGCTGCCAGCAGACAAGTGGTGGTGCTGGAAATAGACGGTCCCATTGGACCCGCTACCAGTGACTATATCCATCAAGGTTTGGGTCGTGCCCAGGCAATGAATGCCGAGTTGGTGGTCATCAAGATGAATACCCCCGGCGGGTTGGATACCGCCATGCGCCGTATCATCCGCGACATCCTGGCCTCGCCGATTCCGGTGGCAAGTTTCGTAGCCCCCAGTGGTTCCCGTGCCGCCAGCGCCGGAACCTATATTCTCTATGCCAGTCATGTGGCCGCTATGGCCCCTGCCACCAACCTGGGTGCCGCTACGCCGGTACAGATTGGTGGCATACCTGGTGTGCCGGAAAAGCCCGACGCCATTGAACCTCTAAAAGACAAATCCGGTAAAGGCAAAAAGTCTCCAACACAGAAAACCCAAAAAGCGCCGACAGATGCCATGAGCAAAAAGATCATTAACGATGCGGTGGCCTATATTCGGAGCTTGGCGAAATTGCGGGGACGCAACGTGGATTGGGCCGAGGAGGCGGTACGGAAGGCGGCCAGCCTTGAGGCGGATGTGGCGGTGAAGCGAAACATCGTAGACCTGATGGCCATCGACGTTAACGATCTGCTTGCCAAAATCCATGGCCGCAAGGTCATGGTCAAGCAACAGGAACGAGTGTTGAATACCGCCGGTGCGGTGGTGGTAAGGATCGAGCCCGATTGGCGAAATCGATTGCTGTCGGTGATTACCGATCCCAATATTTTACCCTTGCTCATGACCCTGGGGATGTTCGGGTTGATTTATGAGTTGCTTAACCCAGGCTATGTATTGCCTGGGGTGATCGGGGGTATTAGTTTGTTGTTGGCCCTGTATGCGGCCCAAGTGCTGCCGGTGAATTATGCCGGGGCTGCACTCATCTTACTGGGTCTGGCCTTCATGATCGGCGAGGCCTTTGTCCCCAGTTTCGGTGCTCTGGGCATCGGCGGGGTAGTGGCTTTTGTCATCGGCTCCATCATTCTCATCGAGGATGGCGGTGGTGGCTATGGGGTGTCCCTGCCCTTTATTGCCACCGTGGCGGTGGTCAATGCCATCTTGTTCGCCGGGGTGGCGACCCTGACGGTAAAGTCTCGTAATCGACCCGTGGTCAGCGGCGCCGAACAATTAGTCGGTGGCATAGGGGAAGCCTTGGAGTCTTTTAAAGGCCAGGGTCGTATCCGTATCCACAGCGAAGAATGGAACGCCCGCAGCGACACCCCAATCAGCGCGGGGCAACAGGTCCGCGTGACCAAGATGGATGGCTTGGTGCTTCAGGTCCAACCCCACACAACGAACGAGGAGAGTGACTCATGACGACGGTAACCGGTTTTATCATTTTCATTTTTGCCCTTTTATTTACCGCTATCCGCATTTTGCGGGAGTATGAACGGGGCGTAGTCTTTATGCTGGGCCGGTTCTGGAAGGTCAAGGGCCCCGGTCTGATCATCCTTATTCCAGGGATACAAAAGATGGAACGGGTGGATCTGCGTACCGTGGTGATGGACGTCCCCACCCAGGATGTCATTTCCCGGGACAATGTGTCGGTGAAGGTCAATGCGGTGGTGTATTTCCGTGTTATCGACCCCGAGCGCGCCATCATCCAGGTGGAAAATTTCTACATGGCCACCAGCCAGTTGGCCCAGACTACTCTACGATCAGTGTTGGGCCAGCATGAACTGGATGAAATGCTATCGAGCCGGGATAAACTCAATAAAGATATCCAGACCATCCTCGACAAGCAGACCGATGCCTGGGGCATCAAGGTGGCTAATGTGGAGATCAAACATATCGACCTGGACGAGAGCATGATCCGCGCCATCGCCAAGCAAGCTGAAGCGGAACGGGAACGGCGCGCCAAGATTATCCATGCCGAAGGCGAGAGCCAAGCTGCTGCCAAGCTGGCGGATGCGGCCCGCACCCTGGCACAACAACCCGAGGCATTGCAACTGCGTTATTTGCAAACCCTCACCGAGATCGCCGGTGAAAGGAGTTCAACGATTGTGTTTCCCCTACCCATGGAGACCCTGGGGTCAATCGTTGAGAAGTTGACCACGCGGTCTTAAGGCTCAGCCTTTGTGGATAAGGCACAAGAAGGGGATAACTGCGGGTGTAAATTTATTCACTTTAAAAGAGACGTGCACTCGGTGACGCCCGGATTGGTATGGGTATGGTGGAGAATTGATATGGTGGCAGGTAACTTTCGCACCTGATTTAGTAGCTATCCGTTGAAGCATTACGATTTTTCTGTGGTTACTTGCCGATAGTCCAGTACAATCATAGTGGTGCGCAGGATATGGATCGTCGCCGATGCGGCCGCCCACAGGCATAGTGCCATATAGGCCTGGGCGCCGGTGCTGATTAATAGACCCGTTGCAAAGATCCAGATATAGATATTACGTCTGCCCGTGATAAGACGCAGCCATCGATCTATGGGGCTGATGACATCAATAGTCAGTCCAGTGACGGTGAGCACGATAAAACGACACAACTTGCTCAACAGATCTGAACCAAACATCAAGAAAAAGAACAGGTAGGCATGGCGCAACTCACCGGATGACGCCAGGTAGTAGGCCAGGGAAAACCACCAGGACAGTTCGTATAGATAGTCGAAGGTGTGTTCATATTCACCCACCGGTGTTACTTCCAGTTTCACCCGCGC
>DRJZ01000067.1 GCA_011052015.1 Acidiferrobacteraceae bacterium
TGACAAATTTCTAAGTCATTGATTTATATGCTAGCTTAGAATCTTGTCACTTGTAGATCTGCGGCCGCGCAGCGGCATAAGAAACTCTGTGGTGCAAAACACTGTTCAAAAATAATTTACAACTGTCGAACAACTTTCGTTTTCCTTAGTAACTAGATTCCGTAGGCCTGCCGCAACAGCGAAATCGGGTGTTGTGCCTGGCTGCCATCGGCCAGGCCGTGTTCGATGTGATGACCCGCCATGGGACAATCGCTGCTATAGTGATCCGGCGCAGATTGTTTGATCTGACGTACAACGGGACGGCAGATCTTCATGGCCGCCGAATGGAACTCGCGTTTAACCGCATAGGTACCATCATGGCCTGAACAACGCTCAATGACCTCTACCGTGGTATCGGGTATAAGCTTAAGCACATCCCGGGTCTTCATGCCGATCCGTTGCACCCGCTGATGACAGGCAACATGATAGGACACTGTCCCCAAAGGACTTGTAAAATGGGTGTTGAGCTTGTCACCCTTGTGCCGCAACATGAGGTACTCGAAAGGGTCAAAGGTGGCCTCTTTAACCTTTAACACATCCGCATCCTCCGGATACATTAAGGGTAGCTCTTGCTTGAACATGAGCACACAAGAAGGCACCGGCGCAACGATATCCCAACCCTCATCGACAAGCTTGGCCAGCACTGGAATATTGACCTCTTTGAGTTTATTGACCGCCTCCAGGTCACCCAACTCCAGTTTGGGCATACCACAACATTGCTCCTGCTCCGCCACCCCAACAGGAATCCCGTTGTGTTCGAACACCGCCACCAGGTCTTCGCCGATATGGGGTTCATTGTAGTTGCCGTAGCAGGTGGTAAACAGCACCACCTTGCCCTGGGTAGGGCCTACCGGCTCGGCCTTTTGAGTATCCACGCTCCGCCCCTTGAGACGTTTGCGTAAAGTGCGCCGGTGATATTGAGGCACCGTGGCCTCAGGATGTACGCCCAGGGTCTTGTCCAACAGCTTGCGCATCGGTCCACTACGATTGGCAGCGTTAATCGTGTTCACCACAATGGGAATACTGGCCAACTGACCCACCCTGTCGGTGGATGCCAGAATCTTGTCCCGGGTCTTGGGCCGCCCCTCCTTAAAATACACCGCCTTGGCGCGCAACATGAGGTGGGGGAAGTCCAGGTTCCATTCATGGGGGGGCACATAAGGACACTTGGTTAGAAAACACAGATCACACAAATAGCAGTGATCCACCACCTTGGGATAATCTTTCTTGTCCACGCCATCCACCTCCATGGTGGAGGACTCATCTACCAAGTCGAACAAAGTGGGAAAGGCCTGACACAGGTTGACGCAGCGCCGACAGCCATGACAGATATCGAAGACCCGCTCCAATTCTTCATTGAGCGATGGGTGATCGTAAAACCCACTGTCACGCCAACCTACTGGGTGGCGGGTGGGGGCCTCTAAACTACCTTCATGAGAAATAGACATGGTTAAATAAACTATCAATAGGGCACTTCTATTTAATTGATAACTCCTTCTACCCCCGGGAGAAGGTCGGGATGAGGGGATAATAAAATCAGTGTCTTAGCTTTATTTGCTTCCCTCACCCTAGCCCTCTCCCGGAGGGAGAGGGGATTAATAGAAGTGCCCAATCGTTAAAAAAAGGGGGCCGTAAACGGCCCCCGATTCAAACATTAGGGTAGACCGTTGGTCTAGTCTAAATTATCCAAGGCCTTCTGGAAACGGTTGGCATGAGAACGCTCGGCCTTGGCCAGGGTTTCAAACCAGTCGGCAATCTCATCAAAACCCTCATCGCGGGCGGATTTGGCCATACCCGGATACATATCCGTGTACTCATGGGTCTCACCGGCGATAGCGGCCTTGAGATTGTCGGAAGTACCGCCGATGGGCAACCCGGTTGCAGGATCGCCCACAACTTCGAGGTACTCCAGATGACCGTGGGCATGGCCGGTTTCACCTTCTGCGGTGGAACGAAATACGGTGGATACATCATTATAGCCTTCGACATCGGCTTTGGCGGCGAAGTACAAATAGCGTCGATTGGCCTGGGATTCGCCAGAAAAGGCGTCCTTTAGATTCTGTTCCGTCTTACTGCCTTTCAGTTCCATCATGATCTCCTGTTGAAGTTTAAGTGGCGCAGAAATCAACGCCAGGGCGATGTGTTCCTACAGATAAAGTTTACATTTTGCGGTGCACGTCCGTCTGTGGGCGTCCATTATGTAGGGCAACCACTGGACTTCATGCTTCATCCATATTTAGAATGATTCTAAACTCTATTAACGGAGCTTGTCAATAAGGTCCGCCCCTCATGCCCATAAACTGGTGTACAATTCCACCCCCCCATAGTACTGCCGGAGCCCTTTGTGTCAAAACGGAAAGTCATCAAATCTGTAGAACCCGGCAAAACAGTGGATTTCGAGGGTTCTTTGGCAGCACTGGAGAAACTCGTCATCCGCCTGGAAGAGGGCGAACAAACACTCGAACAGTCTCTAGAGGATTTTGAACAGGGAATCTCCCTGGCCCGATCTTGCCAAAAGAGTCTCAAAGCCGCAGAACAACGAGTCGAAAAACTCATCGAGAAGGATGGAGAATTCATTACCGAAGCCTTTGCCCCCGAAGACTGACTTGGACAGTTTCCAAGAACAGTTGCAACGATACCAATCGCGTATCGAAGAGGCCCTGTCACAACGTCTACCAGCGGTCTCACAGGAACCCAAAATCCTGTATGAAGCTATGGCTTATGGCGTCTTGGGCGGCGGCAAGCGCATCCGTGCAGTGCTCGTCTATGCCACCGGTGAAGCCCTGGGTGTACCTGTGGAACAACTCGATGCCCAGGCCTGTGCAGTGGAGTTTATTCACGGTTATTCGCTCATCCACGATGACCTGCCGGCCATGGACAACGATGCGTTGCGCCGGGGTAAGCCCACCTGTCACATAAAGTACGGGGAATCCATCGCCCTGCTGGCCGGAGATTCCTTGCACAGTCTGGCCTTCGAGACCCTGACCCAGGACCCCGCCATTCGGGTCAGCCCACAACAACGCCTGGACATGGTCATCAAGCTCGCTCATACCGCCGGTTGTGGGGGAATGGCAGGCGGTCAGGCCATCGATCTGGCAGCGGTAGGAAAGGACCTGAGCCTGGCCAAACTCAAACAGATGCACAACCTAAAGACTGGCGCCCTGATTCGCGCCGCAGTAGCCCTGGGGGCACTCAGCATCAATCCGGTGGACCCGGAACTGGCTGCGGACCTGGATGATTACGCCCGCCACATAGGGCTGGCTTTCCAGATCCAGGATGACATCCTTGACGTGGAGGGTGACACCCATACCCTGGGTAAACACAGTGGCAGCGACATGGCCCAATCCAAGCCCACCTACCCGGCGCTGCTGGGCCTGGAGGGCGCCAAACAGGCCGCTCAGGAAAGTATTATTTTGGCGCTCGCAAGCTTGGAGTCATTGGGAGATAATGCCCTGTTTTTGCGTCACATCGCCAATTACATAACCCAGAGGTCTTACTGAACATGCCTGAACGGGCCCATTACCCGTTACTCGAAACCATCAATGATCCAGCCGATCTACGTCGGCTGGATGAGATGCAACTGATCCGGCTGGCAGATGAATTGCGGGGTTTCCTGATTAACACTGTATCACGCACCGGAGGTCACCTGGCCGCCGGTCTCGGCACGGTGGAGATGACCATCGCCCTCCACTACGTGTTTGACACCCCCCACGACAGACTGGTGTGGGACGTGGGGCATCAGACCTACCCCCATAAAATTCTGACCGGACGGCGCGATGCGATGGCGAGTCTGCGCCAAAATGGCGGACTATCAGGTTTTTTACGCCGCGATGAAAGTGAATACGACACCTTCGGCGCAGGTCACTCCAGCACCTCCATTAGCGCCGCCCTGGGTATGGCGGTAGCCGCTGCCCAGCAAAAACAGGATCGTCAGGCCGTGGCGATCATCGGTGACGGGGCCCTGGCAGCCGGTATGGCCTTCGAGGCCTTGAACAATGCCGGTGACATGGATGCAGACCTGATGGTGGTGCTCAATGACAATGACATGTCCATTTCCCAAAACGTGGGAGCGCTATCGAATTATCTTGCCCGCATCCTTTCGGGCAAGGTCTATTCCAGTGTACGTGAAGGCAGTAAAACCGTGTTTTCCACGGTCCCCCCGGTCATGGACCTAGCCAAGCGCTGTGAAGAACATATGAAAGGCATGATCATGCCCGGCACCCTGTTTGAGGAACTGGGTTTTAACTACATTGGTCCCATTGACGGTCATGACTTACGTACCCTGATCAAGACCCTGCAGAATATGCGCAAGCTAAAGGGTCCTCAATTCCTGCATGTGATCACCCAGAAGGGTAAGGGTTATGAACCCGCCGAAGGAGACCCCTGCAGTTACCATGGCGTCTCTCCTTTTGACCCCACAACCGGCAAGATGGAAAAAAAACCCAGCACCCAAACCTACACCCAGGTATTTGGTGAGTGGCTATGCGACATAGCGGATCAGGACGAAAACATCGTGGGGATCACACCTGCCATGTGTGAGGGCTCCGGATTGGTGGAATTTTCCCAACGCTTTCCGGAGCGCTACTTCGATGTGGGTATTGCCGAACAACACGCCCTCACCTTTGCTGCCGGCCTTGCCTGCGAAGGCCTGAAACCGGTTGTGGCCATCTACTCGACCTTTTTACAACGGGCCTATGATCAACTCATTCACGATATTTGCCTGCAAGACTTGCCAGTGATGCTGGCCATCGACCGAGCCGGTCTGGTAGGCGCCGATGGCCCGACCCACTCGGGCAACTTTGATCTGAGCTTTCTGCGCTGCCTGCCCAATATCACGGTCATGGCCCCGGCCGACGAAAATGAGTGCCGCTTGATGTTAACCACCGCCATGGGCATTGCCGGACCGACCGCAGTGCGATATCCCCGCGGCGGAGGCCCCGGAGTTAAGGTCAAAAGTACCCTGCACACATTGCCTGTGGGTAAGGCAGAGATCCGGCGATCGGGCCATGGGGTGGCCATTTTGGCCTTTGGCGCCCTATTGGCCCCCGCCCTGGAGGCGGGAGACGCTCTGGACGCCACCGTCGTCAATATGCGCTTTGTCAAGCCACTGGATGAGGCCCTGATCACCCAATTGGCTACTGATCACAGCCTGCTCGTCACCGTGGAAGAAAATGTGATCAAGGGTGGCGCCGGGGCCGGCGTCAACGAATATCTCGCGGCCTCAGGTCTACGCGTCCTCACCCTCAATCTTGGCCTGCCAGATGCCTTCCTGGGACACGGCAACCAGGCATCGTTATTAGCCGCTTGCGGCCTCGACAGCCGTGGCATCCAAGCCGCCATCACCCAGGCCCAACCCCAAACCCTTGCCCCGCAATTGGGCGCCACCTATACTTGAGCACCTCGGTCAACTTTTCCCCCACGACCCCTACTTAAATCAAGAGCCTGTCCGCCATGCCTGAAGCGACCCCCATCAAGGCCAAATTGGCCAGTAACACCATTGCAGATATCCAAAGCTCCCCGGATACCCGTCGCATCGATATCGACAAAGTGGGTATTAAAGATATCCGCCATCCGGTACGGGTCAAAGACCGCACCCGTGGCGAACAACACACCATCGCCAATTTCAATATGTATGTGGAGCTTCCACATAATTTTAAGGGCACCCATATGTCACGTTTCGTGGAAATATTAAACAACCATGAAACCGAGATCTCGGTCAATTCGTTTAAAGACATGTTGTCAGAGATGGCGGATAAACTGGAAGCCACCACCGGCCATATTGAGATGAACTTCCCCTATTTCGTCAACAAGACTGCGCCTGAATCCGGCGTGCAAAGCCTCATGGACTATCATGTCAACTTCATTGGTCAAGTGAAAAACGGCAAACAGTGTATGCAACTCAAGGTGGTGGTCCCGGTCACCAGCCTGTGTCCCTGTTCAAAGAATATCTCAGATCGCGGCGCCCATAACCAACGCTCCCATGTTACCGTCCAGGTCAAACCCAATAGCTTCATCTGGATTGAAGAAATTATCGACTTGGTAGAAAAAGAAGCCAGTTGTGAGCTCTATGGTTTACTCAAACGCCCCGACGAGAAATTCGTCACTGAGCGCGCCTATGACAATCCCAAGTTTGTTGAAGATATGGTGCGCGATGTGGCCGGACACCTGAACAATGACGATCGCATCGACGCCTATACAGTGGAGTCAGAGAACTTCGAGTCCATCCACAACCACTCGGCCTACGCGATGATAAAAAAAGATAAGTTGAAATAAGAAAAATACGAAACTTACTATACGATGAGGAAAATACACGGACGTCAATGGCTCACTTTGATCTGTCTGACAAACTGGATTGTCTTTCCGGGACCGCTTCTGGCCAAAGAAATCCTGGTGCTGAATACGGCCTTCACCTTTCCACTCTCCAATAACGAACAAACCGGTTTTGTCGATGTTGTTGTCAGGGAGGCCCTGGAACGCATCGGCTTTGGACTGGAATCGGTTCGGCTACCCGCCGAAAGGGCGCTCATCAATGCCAATGCTGGCATCAATGATGGTGATTTGCTCAGAATAGGCGGGTTGCAAAAGACCTACCCCAACTTGATCCAGGTGCCGGAAAAGGTCATCGACCTGGAATTTATGGTTTTTACCAAACAAGTGGAATTCCCGGTTGTCGGCTGGCACAGTCTTAACCCATATTCGGTCGCCATTATCACCGGCTGGAAGATCTTGGAGCGCAATATTACCGGGGCTACCGAGCTCACCAAGGTCAAGAACGTCGACCAGCTTTTTACTATACTGTTAAAAGATCGGGTCGACGCGGTCGTCTATTCGCGCTGGGTAGGACTCGGTTATATCAAACAACACCGTGTCCACAGGGTAAGAATATTGGAGCCGCCCCTGGCGCAACGGGGTATGTATGTGTACCTGCATAAGAAACACCGGCACCTGGTGCCGAAACTTGCCGCAGCCTTGCGCGTCATGAAGGCCGATGGCAGTTATGGGCGGGCCTTCCAGCAAATACTGGCGCCGATTGCCCGGAAATGACGCTATGCTGAATTTTAATCGGGAAACTGTTAAGTCTGGCATCGCCCGCCGCCTCATCATTTACGTGGTCTTATTCAGCTCGTTCATTACTTTGCTGACCACCGCTATCCAATTGTATCGGGATTACAATAATGACGTTAACCTGATCGAAGACCAGTTGCAGCAGGTCCAGGACGTACACCTGAAAACTCTGACCGCAACCTTGTGGGCCTCGGATACCAAAGAACTCAGGACCCATCTGAAGGGTATTTCCAGCCTCCGCGATATGCAATTCCTGGAGATCCGGGATCAGGAAAAAGTGTGGGTGTCTCTGGGGACCAGGCAAACCAGAAATGTTATGTCACATCGATATCCCATGATTTATACCCACCGCGGACGCGACACCAAAATCGGCACGCTGACCGTTGTCGCCAGTTTAGAGGGTGTCTATCAACGCCTGGTCGACAGGGTCTGGGTAATTCTTGTCAGTAATGCTATCAAGATCTTTCTGGTCGCGGGCTTCATTCTGTTTATTTTCCACACCCTGATTACCCGGCATTTGATCCGGATTGCGGACTTCACTCAGGCATTGGATATCCGTCACCTGGATAGATCGTTGGACCTGGGCCGTAAGGGCAACCATGAGGGAAAAGCGGATGAGCTCGACCTGATGGTCAACGCCATCAACCAGATGCAGGTCAATATAAAGGAATCGTTTGCGGCCCTGGAACAAAACGAGAAGCACTTCCAAGCACTGGCCAAGGTCGCGCCGGTGGGTATCTTCAGCACCGATACACAAGGCAACTGCATATACACCAATGAACGCTGGCGAGAGTTGGCCGGCATGAGCGAAGCTGAGGCCATCGGCGAGGGCTGGGCCCGGGCGCTGCACCCCGAGGACCGGGAACGCGTATTTGCCGAGTGGCAGCAGTCCGTAGAAAATAAAATCCCGTTCCAGTGCGAATGCCGCTTTCAGCGCCCCGACGGCAAGATCACTTGGTTGTTGACGCTGGCCGAAGCGGAACTTGACACCGGGGGCCAGGTAGTGGGTTACATCGGCACCATCACCGACATCACCGAGCGCAGGCGGGCGGAGCAAGTGCTGGCTCGCAGTAAGGCCGAGTTTGAGGCCATGTTTAACGCCATTTCGGATGCGGTGATTTTCGTCGATACGGAACGCCGGATCGTAATGTGCAATCCAGCAGTTCACGAGATGTTTGACTACAGTGATCAGGAGCTTATCGGCAGGACCACGGAGATACTATACGCGGATCAAAAGGACTTTCTGGAGCAGGGGCGTCGTCGTTACCGTGTCGAGCACACCAGTCAACAAGGCGCCCCTTATGAGGTCAGGTATAAACATAAAGACGGCACGGTGTTCTGGACCGAAACCATTGGCACCCAGGTCAAGGATGCGAACGGTAAGACCATCGGCTTTCTCGCCCTGTTCCGCGATATTAGCGAACGTAAGCGGGCCGAGGAAAGGGAGATGAGTCTGGGCCAGATACTGGATGGTTCCCTGAATGAGATCTATATTTTCAATGCCGATACATTGCGGTTTATTCAAGTTAATCGGGGAGCAATGGAGAACCTGGGGTATTCTATAGAGGAACTGAAAAAGCTTACCCCGATAGATTTGAAACCCGATTTCACACACACGTCATTTGTAAAACTGCTCACCCCCCTGCGCAATGGCGATAAGGAGATCGTTCAATTTAATGCCATCCACCAACGTAAAGATGGATCCTTGTACCCCGTCGAAGTCCGTGTTCAGCTCTCTACCTTTGAATCTGTTCCAACCTTTGTAGCCATTATTCTCGATATCACCGAACGTAAGCAAACCGAAGAAGCCCTGCGGCGCTCCCAAAAAATGGAGGCTATCGGCCAGCTATCAGGCGGCATCGCCCACGATTTCAATAATCAGTTGGGGGTCATTATTGGCTACCTGGATTTTCTGAGCGATCATTTTCCAGAAGACGAAAAACCCCGCCAGTGGGTAGAGACTGCCACCAAGGCCACCCTGCGCTGTATGGACCTGACCCGGCAGCTACTGACCTTTTCCCGCCGCCAAGCTAAGGAAAAAAATGTGGTGGCTATCAACACCACAATCAAGGAACTGGAGACCATGATTGCGCGCTCAATTACCCCTGCGGTGGAGGTGCAAACTTTCCTGGCCGATGATCTGTGGCCAACCGAAATCGACCCTGGCGAATTCCAGGATGCGATCCTGAATCTGGTGATCAACGCCCGCGACGCCATGCCTGACGGCGGTACGTTGTTGATTGAGACCACCAACAAACGTTTGGATGCGGGCTATGTTGCCCTCAACCCTGGGCTCGAACCTGGCGATTATGTGCAGTTGATGCTAAGCGATACCGGTACGGGTATGACCGAAGAGGTACTGGAACACGTTTTCGAACCGTTTTTTTCTACCAAACCCGAGGGTAAGGGCACCGGTCTGGGCATGGCCATGGTCTATGCTTTCGCGAGCCGTTCGGGTGGCCACGTCAAAGTGTATTCGGAACTTGGTGTGGGGACCACCATCCGCTTGTACCTACCCCGTTCCACGGCTTCCGAAGCATCCACCATCATTGAAAACACCCATGCGGTCAAGTTACCTATCGGTAAGGAGTCTATTCTGGTCGTCGATGATGAAACCGATCTGTTAGAGTTGGCCACTCAGTACCTGAGTGGCCTGGGTTACCGCACCCACCTTGCGAAAACTGCAGCCCAGGCGTTGGCGATACTGGAGGGGGACGAACAGATCGACCTATTGTTCAGTGACGTGGTAATGCCCGGCGGCATGAACGGCTATGAACTGGCGCAACAGGCGACCATGCACAGACCCGGTCTGAAGGTGTTGCTGACCTCGGGCTTTACCTCAAAAACTATGGCCAACAACGGCCTGGCCCGTTTTTCCGCCCATCTGCTCAACAAACCCTATCGCAAGGATGCTTTGGCGCAGCGCATCCGGCTGGTGCTGGATGAGGAGATAACGACATGAGCCAACCCCGACTCATAGTCATTGATGACGAACCGGGTATGGCGGATTTTGTCCGCGACGTGGCGGTGCGGGCTGGCTTTGACGTAGAGCAGTTTCACAATGCGGGATTGTTCATGGAACAATACAGCAAGCGAGCTGATGTTATTGTCCTTGATCTCATGATGCCGGGGGTGGATGGAATTGAAGTGATCCGCTTTCTGACCGGGATCGACTGCGATTCCCTGTTGATCCTAATCAGCGGATTTGACCCTGGAGTCCTCCATTCAGCACAGAAGCTAGCAACCGAACAAAGACTCAATTTTGTTGGCAGTTTGAGCAAACCCTTCCGCTATGAAGAGTTGCATCACTTGCTGAGCGGGCTTTCCATTACACCAAAAAGTCTTGCACACCAAATATATATCGACCCCCCCTCTGTGGATGAACTGCGCGAAGCATTGGTCAATGATGAGTTGGTTGTCTACTATCAACCCAAGGTCGGGCTCAGTAAAAGTTTCATAATGACCGTTGAGGCCTTGGTGCGCTGGCAACACCCCACTCATGGTTTGCTCGGCCCCGATTTATTCATCGCCACAGCCGAACAACATGGCCTGATAGATGAACTGACATGGGTGGTACTAAAACATGCCATGGCGCAACACCGATTCTGGCGTGATCAGGGGCTAACCATACAGGTTTCGGTAAATATGTCGGCGAGCACGCTAAAAGAACTCGATTTACCCGAACACATGGGCAACCTGGTTCAAGAATATGGCTTGGAACCTTCTCAAATGATCCTGGAAGTCACCGAAACCGCCCTCATGCAAGAGTTGACAAGATCCCTGGATATTCTGACAAGACTGCGCATGAAGGGCTTTTATCTTTCCATCGATGATTTCGGCACAGGCTATTCCTCATTGGTACAGCTTCACCGAGCACCCTTCTCTGAGATTAAAATTGATCGTTCTTTTGTTATGGAAATGGAGAATGACCCAGAGGCCGCCACAATTGTCGAGACCATTATTCTGCTGGGGCACAGGCTTAATATGAAAATTGTCGCTGAAGGGGTGGAAACAGATAAATGTCGAAAAAAGCTGGCGCGCTTGGAATGCGACCAGGCACAGGGTTATTTATTTGCCAGGCCCATGCCCGGCAATGAAGTCGTTGCGTGGTTTTCCAAGCACAGAAAAACCTAAAATCAGATCCTCCTGCATTAACCAGACTCAAGACTGCTTGGGTCGAAAGGCCTTAACAACATCAGGATTCGTTTCAAGAAAAGGCCCCTTTATAAGATCAATACAATACGGCACCGCAGGAAACACAGCATCCAGGCATTCCGCAATAGCCTTCGGTTTACCTGGTAGATTGATAATAAGACTCTCCCCCCGCACACCCGCTATCTGTCGTGATAATATTGCAGTAGGCACATATTGCAAAGAAACTGCCCGCATCTGTTCGCCAAATCCATCCAGGATTTTCTCGCATACAAGCTCCGTAGCTTCAGGAGTAACGTCTCTTGACGCCGGACCCGTGCCCCCTGTAGTCACGACGAGACAACATCCTTCCTGATCACATAATTCTTTAAGGGTCTGCTCTACTAATGACTGTTCATCGGGTATCACACGCGCAATACCCTCCCACGATGTGCTGAGCGCCCTCTCAAGCCAGACCCTTATAGCCGGGCCACCGAGATCTTCATACTCTCCCCTGCTGGCGCGGTCTGATACTGTTACGATACCGATATGTATAGATTTTTCTGACATGTGTCTTTAGTTTAGAAAAGTTAAGAAAATTTGGGTCAATTGCACTTCAACCGCCAAGACGCCAAGCATCTTCTTTTGAAAATCAACAATCTATTAGTTTGGTGAGCTTGGTGTCTTGGCGGTTGAGCGTATTATTCAGAGGGTCCCTAAGGGACTCTATGTTGGAAAAAGAATTTATCAGCTTATTCTCTGATAAGCTAGCACCAATAGAGGTAAAGTTGAAAAGCACAAGCAATCATCCTTAGTATATCAGCCAGACAATAAAGATGGTCTTCAGAGGGGATTGTTTTTAAGGGATACCGAGGTCAGCGCCTTTGTGCCGAAGAACTAATGCGGTTTACAGCTTAAACATTTGTATGTTAAATCAAAAACAAGTCTAATATTTCTTCGTCAACTCCATCTTATGCCCATCCCGAATCATTCTGACCTGACCCAGAAAAGACATCCCCAGCAGGGGTGCATCCGGGTAACGCCCCTCTAACACCCCTGCCGTGACGTGGTGCAGGACAATCCCGCCAACGTCAACTTTGTCCAGGCTCACGGCGTACATCTTAACCACACCCGATGCGGTGGCGGCATAACCCGGCCTGCCATTGCGATAATCGATATCCAGGCGTTCTGCCATGTGGCTGCTCATGGCGACGCTGCCGGCGCCGGTATCCACCAAGAATCGAACCGAATAACCATTGATGTGGCCTTCGGCATGAAAAAAGCCACTGTCGTCGGCAAACAGCACCACACTGACAGGATCATCACTATCCACAATTGGAGAGATCACACCCCGCAAAGGTAGACTCATCTGGTCACCATCGACTTTGACTACGGCCCCATCGGTGTCGGCGCTGATAAGCTGCACACCCTCTGGACTGGTTTCACCCACTTTGAGCACCCGGCGCGCACCATCAATGCGTAAAATAGCCTTGTCCAAGGTCAACGCCAGCACCACCAGCTTCTCCACCGCCATCGTAGATACGGGCGGCAATAATAAAACAAAAGAAAATGCATAAAGTAGGGGTTTCATAAAGTGTGTTTAAATTTGAAAATAACGAAGAGACACCCCGCAACTAACTGATATAATTACCCAATGCCAAAATTGTTGATCTCACGTCACATCGCATGCGAGGGTCCAGGCTATCTCGGCGAAGTCCTTAAGCAAAAGGGTATCGGCCATCATACGGTCAAAGTGGATGCCGGTGAAGCCTTACCTGAAACCCTGGACGGCTATGATGGCCTGGTACTGATGGGTGGGCCCATGAGCGTCAACGATACCCTGCCCTGGATTCCTTCAGCGCTGTCGCTCATACGCCAGGCCCAGGAACACGACATGCCGGTGTTGGGTCATTGTCTAGGGGGGCAACTCATCGCCAAGGCCTTGGGGGGTGAAGTAACCCCCAACCCCGTCCCTGAAATCGGCTGGCTGCCGGTACAGCAAGTGGCAGGCCCCCAAGGCTGGCTCAATGATGTGCCGCAACAATTCACCGCGTTCCATTGGCATGGCGAAAGCTTTTCTCTGCCCCAGGGGGCAAGTCGTATATTGGCGAGCCAGGCCTGTAACAACCAGGCCTTTGTAATGGGGCGCACCCTGGCCATGCAGTGCCACATCGAAGTCACTGCCCCGATGGTCCCCGAGTGGGCAAATCTCTACGCAGATCAAATTGCCCAGCCCACCGAAACGGTTCAGTCCGCCCAGGAACTGACTGCAGGACTGGAGCGGCGCATCCAAGACCTAATGCAAATTGCAAACAAGATTTATGCCCGCTGGTTACAGGCGCTGCAATAGAGCTATTCAGCCAATGTGCTGGGACGTGGGCGACTCACCGTTGTTCACCCAACTACGATAATTCGTGGTATCCCCTCCCATGCCATCCTCATAACCGGTCTCATAGGCTTCATTCAGGCATTGTTCCTCGCGAATAGGATTATGCAAATAACCACAGGCCCAACCATTGATATATTCGCGGTCAATACCGGCCTTTTCCATCACATCGATCGCACAATAATAAGGGGTTTGGACAAACCCGGGATGCACCTCTTGGCAACCAACATCCTGGGTCTCGGGCTCAGCACTTAAGCCGAGGGAAAGGTCTATAGGATCGAGCACATCATCAAGGGTCGACGCCACCTCCTTGAGGTCGGCCAGGGATTCTTCATAGACCTGATTGGTCATCCCGCCCAGACTATCGCTATCCGAACTCTCTGATGCAGACACACCTATCGCCTTGGCCGTCTCCACCGCCCCCAAACCGGGCGAGGCATTCACCAATTCGATCCGCATGTCCACGCGACCCAGGGTGACACCGGTACAACTTTCCACCTCTCGAGTCAGTCGCTTTTTCAGGGATGACGCAGTATCCATATAAGAACTGTTATAGGCCGCTTCAATTTGCAGGTTCAGGTTGGGTTTACCACGCCGTTTATATATCCGCACACCCGCTAAAGACAGGCCCGAGTAATTATTCACCGTATCCAGCACTAGGCGCTCGACCATATGAACAGGTACCGTAACCTCCCCTTGATCCATCTTATAGCGTATTACCCGATCTCGCAGGCAATGGCTCGCCCATGACAAAATGGCGCTTAAGGCCAGGGACACGCCGATCAGCATCACACTGGTATTGAGAGACACCACTTCCGTCCCGGCGGCCAATTTTGTCTGTGCGAGATTCTCCATGGCAGGCAAAAAAAACAGGTCCTTGCCGAACCCAGCGGGGATGAGCTTTAGTAAAAACAAGGCCCAAACCACAGCGGCGACTCCCAAAAGGACAGCGCCAACACCTGAGACAATGCAGAAGAAATGCTTGAAAGTCATGGTTACGCTATATATATAGTGTGGGCCTGTGGAAAACTGAGTATAACCAATCCTGCCCAAACATATTACCCACCCACACTTCGGGACCGTAGCGAAATACGTTAAACTGGACAAGATCCTAACCGACTACAGGAGATTACACATGTTTCGCCTTTTCCTCATCGCTGTACTCTTGATCCCACTCTCGGCTTGTTCCACCGACGACCCAGGGAACCCGTCACCTTCATCATCGTCTGCCACCGACAGCTATATGGTATTGCGGTCCACCACCAAATTCCCATTCGACGATGTCGCCGAAAACATTGATATCGCTATCACAGATCTGGGCTACAAAATCGACAATCACGCCTATATCGGACGCATGCTGGAACGCACCAAAGAGGCCTTAGGGGCCACCGAAACAGTTTATCTCAACGCCCAGCAATTTCGCTTCTGCCCAGCGCAATATTCCCGCAACATGCTCGCAGCCGACCCCCACAATATCGCCTTCTGCCCCTTTATCATCAACGTTTATAACACCCCGGGCAACCCCAAGAAGGTGTATGTGATGTTTCGCAAGCCCCGCATCGTGGGCTCGGAAGAGTCCAAGAAGGCATTACGGGCAGTGGAAGTACTGCTCACCAAGATTATCGATGAGGCCCTTCAATAAGAAAATCAGAACAGCAGTGGGATTCACGCAAAAGGGCGAGCCCTAACTCTCGCCTGACCCCCACTACAGACTAATGTATTCCTCATAGGACTGTTATGCGTACTTCCAATCTACTCCTGGCCACGGTCAAAGAGGTCCCCGCCGATGCGGAGATCATCAGCCATCAGCTCATGTTGCGCGCCGGCATGATCCGCAAACTGGCGGCAGGTATTTATAATTGGCTGCCCCTGGGGCTGCGGGTGCTGCGTAAAGTGGAGGCCGTTGTTCGGAACGAGATGGACAAGGCCGGCGCCCAGGAAATCTTGATGCCAGCGATACAACCCGCCGAGCTGTGGCAGGAATCAGAACGCTGGGATCAATACGGACCCGAGCTATTACGTCTTAAGGATCGTCACCAACGTGAATTCTGTTTTGGCCCCACCCATGAAGAGATCATCACCGACCTGATACGCCGTGAGATCAAAAGTTATCGTCAACTGCCCGCCAATTTTTATCAGATCCAAACCAAATTCCGCGACGAAATACGTCCACGCTTTGGCATCATGCGAGCACGGGAGTTCCTGATGAAGGATGCCTATTCCTTCCACATTGATGAGGCCTCTCTGGACAAAACTTACCACCAGATGTATACCACCTATTGCGCCATCTTTAACCAATTGGGTCTGGAATTCCGGGCTGTGGAGGCCGATAGCGGTAGCATCGGTGGCGCCACATCCCATGAGTTTCACGTCTTGGCGAATTCCGGTGAGGACGCTATCGCTCAGTGCGATCAATGTGACTATGCCGCCAATGTTGAGTTGGCTACCGCCCTGCCACCGGTGGGCAAACGCCAGGCCGCCTCTGCGGGCATGGAGACCGTGGACACCCCTGGCCAACATAGCATCGCCCAGGTCAGTGGGTTTCTTAAAATTGATCCTGCTCAAACGCTTAAGACACTGCTGGTCAATGGCACCGGGGGTGCAGTAGCCCTGGTGCTGCGGGGCGATCACGAACTCAACATGATCAAGGCGGAAAAATTGCCCCAGGTGGCCAAGCCACTGGCCTTGGTAAGTGATGCCGAAATCGAACTGGTGGCCAAGTGTGAGGCCGGGTCTATCGGTCCGGTGGGTTTGAACATTCCGATCATCGCCGATGAGAGCGCGGTACGTCTGCATGACTTTGTCTGCGGCGCCAACACCAACGGCAAGCACCTCAAAAACGTCAACTGGGAACGAGACCTGCCTGAACCGGAGGTTGCCGATCTGCGCAATGTAGTCGATGGTGACCCCTGCCCCCATTGCGAGGGGCGTCTGAACATTCGTCGCGGCATTGAGGTCGGTCACATCTTCCAGTTGGGCACCAAATACACCCAGGCCCTCAATGCCACCTGCCTCAATGAGTCGGGGGCCAGTGTGGTCATGCCCATGGGTTGCTACGGTATCGGAGTCTCCCGCATTGTGGCCGCCGCTATCGAACAGAATTACGACGATCGGGGTATTTTGTGGCCCCAGACCATCGCCCCCTTCCGGGCCTGCATCGTCCCCATCGGCCTGAAAAAGTCAGAAACGGTGGCCTCAGCTGTGGAAAACGTCTATAAAGAGCTATGGGAGGCTGGTATAGACACCCTTCTTGATGACCGTGACGAGCGCCCTGGGGTGATGTTTGCGGACATGGATCTCATCGGCATCCCTCACCGGTTTGTGATCGGTGAACGTGGTTTGGCCGAAGGCAAGATTGAATACAAGGCCCGTAGCGAGGCCAAGGCCAGGAACATTAATCTGGATGAGGCCGTCAAGCTACTCGGGCCGCTCTGAGTGGCCATGAGGGCAGGCTCCGAGCCTGGGAAAAACACAGTTTTATTTTCCTCGACTAATAATGAGATGCTAAGAAAATGACACGACGATTTTTATCCGTTTTAATCGCTGTGCTGTTCATAAGCCAAGCCACCGTGGCTTGGCCTGCGGACGAGTCCCTCAAACTTGCTCTCAAACAAGCTATCGAAGATACCAGTAGTTTCAAGGACCCGGTCCAGGCTCGAGTATGGCTCGCCGACATGTCGAGCCGTTTGAAACGCAAGATCCCCAACCCATTCTATCGACTGGAGTTGTTGCGCGCCGTTCACACCGAATCCATCCGCGTCGGGTTGCAACCCGAATTAGTCTTGTCCGTCATTCAAGTGGAAAGTGCCTTTGATCGATTTGCCATTTCCAATTATGGGGCTCGCGGCCTGATGCAGGTCATGCCCTTCTGGAAAAAAGAAATCGGTCACCCCAGAGACAACCTGTTTCACCCTCAAACCAACCTGCGCTACGGTTGTACGATCTTGAAATATTACCTGGGCAAGGAAAAAGGCAACCTGACCCGGGCCCTGGCACGCTATAACGGTAGCACCAAGACCAACAAATATCCGCGCCGGGTCTATGCCGCGTTGAAACACAAGTGGTATAAGCAGTAAGGACTGATACGAGACTTATTTGTAATAATTTCTTGCCGCGAAGGGTTCGCAGTGGGGTGGACTATTCAATATACCGAATATTATGCAGCATATGGGGAAAACCCATTGCAAATAAGGCCAAACAGGGCTTGATTGGTTGGGTCTCTTAAGCCGAGAAAAGGGATCGCTACCACTGTAGAATTTATTCTGCCAGTGGAAGCCCTTCATCGCGCCAGTGCAGATAGCCGCCGGAAATGTTGGCGACTCTTTCGATACCCGCCTTTTGGAGAATGGAGACGGCCATTGAAGAGCGGCGGCCAGAGCGACAGAAGGTTACCACAGGTTTGTCGCGTGGAATTTCTTCCAGGTGGTCCCGCAACTTTCCGAGTGGCATGATCCGGGAATCGGCGATTCTGGTTTCACCGATAACCATTTCCTCTGGCTCGCGAACATCCAGGATGTGGAGTTCGTTGGCGTGAGCGGCGACCCATTCCGGATCAATCTCGGGTACACCGGCGAAGTTAATTCTGACCGGCGCCCAGTCCGGCTCTTTGGGGCAGCTCCCCTCTTTGGGTTTTCCACTGGCCATGTTGGCTGGCAGGGCGATGTCGATAAGCTTGGGGTGCGGCAAGCGCATGGCATCCATGTAACCGACAAAATCTGTTTCACTGGCGCCACCACCGATTCTGGGATTGAATGCCTTTTCTTCTTTTACGGTACTGGCGGTTCGGCCGGAATAATCGTGGGCAGGATACAGCATACAACTATCGGGTAAGGAAAATATCTGCTCGGTAATGGAGCGAAACAGCGTAGCCGCATCCCCTTGCTGGAAATCACACCGGCCGCAACCGCGTATCAGCAGGGCGTCACCGGTAAAGGCCATGGTCTGATCATTCAACACATAGCTAAGGCAACCGTCGGTATGGCCTGGAGTGGCCCGAACCTCAAGGTGGTGGTCGTCGAATACTATTCGATCCCCATGTTTCAACGCGACATCGACATTGCCGGCGCCGATGGCTGCGGCTGACCCAAGCTTGCAACCGGTCTTTTGCTGTAGCAGCCAGGAGCCAGTGACATGATCGGCGTGACAATGGGTATCAATGGAATACAGCAGCTTCAAGTCCAGTTCCCGGATCAATGCCAGATCACGGTTAAGCTGCTCGAACACGGGGTCGATGATCACCGCATCCTTACTGGACGCATCAGCCAATACGTAGGTGTACGTAGAAGAGGTGCTGTCGTACATCTGTCGGAAAATCATGATGTTGCCCTCCAGGGCTGACAGATTCTATTAAACGATTCGAAATCCTTCCATATCTTGCGCCCCGGCGTCACTCATTACCACTTGCGTGACTTTCGCCATGGGAGGCCCCTGGTGTAGCCAGTCCTCTAAATGCGCCAGAGCCGTCTCTTCACCGCAGGCAAGCAATTCCACGTTGCCGCCAGGCAGGTTACGTACCCATCCAGTCAATCCGAGACGCCGAGCCTGGTCGCATGTAGAGGCACGAAAGAAGACACCCTGGACACGGCCACTGACTTCAAACATTCGGCACTGGCTCATTTAACCCCCTCTGCCGGAGACTCCCGGCGCACAAGAGCACACTCAACCGACTGCATCAAACTAAAGGCGATAGTCTAATCCAAATTCTGCCCAGGTGGGGCCAAAAACCGGCTGGAAACCTCGTTTCAGCCTGGGGTCGCCGGTGGATTTGATGCCCTGGCCTGGGCCTGCCCGGCAACGTATTTTTCGATATCGGCCTGAGATATGGCGCCGATATTCTGGGCTGATAATTCACCCTTGGGATCATACATCAGGTAGGTAGGCGTCCAGCCATACCACTGCTTACCCACCTTCTCGGCATATTCCTTCATCACTACTGAGCCATCATCGATTAGATTCGGAAAATTCACCTGATGACGGTCAATAAAGGCCTGTACATCCTTCTTTCCTTCGTAACCATCAATAGCGATACCCAGCACTTGCACATCCTTGTCCTTGTGGGCCTTGTGCAAAGCTACCATCTCGTGGACTTCTTGGTTGCAGACATGACAGTCTGAAGCCCACACCATCACTACCAGCCACTTACCTTTGCCCAGGTACTCCTTCAGGCTGTGCTCACCCCCGTTCAAATCCAGCAACTTGGGGGGCGATTCTGCTCCCAGCAGACCCATGGACAGCAATAATGTACATGTAATCAGCATTACGCTAAGTGAATGTTTCGTTTTCTGGTGTCTCATGTCCTGGCCTCTTGAAAATGGATACACTGCCCGGTCGCCGTCATCTATAATGGTGGTGGAATAGCACTTGATAATTGCGTACTTGAACCATGGGAGCCGTATCCTTGACAGATGATTACCGCACAGAAACAGACAGCCTGGGTGAATACAAAGTTCCCGCCAATGCCTGGTATGGCATACAGACCGCACGGGCAGTAGACAACTTTCCCATCTCGGGACGAGGTCCCGACACCGATTTTGTGATCGCCCATGTCCGCGTCAAACGCGCCGCCGCCGTGACCAATCGCCAGGCCGGTTGGCTGGACGATGATCGTAGCCAGGCCATTGTGAATGCCGCCGACCGAATCATCACCGGCGAATTTCATGACGCCTTTGTGGTCGACCGCTTCCAGGCCGGAGCGGGCACCAGTCACAACATGAATACCAACGAGGTCATCGCCAACCTGGCCAATGAGGCGCTGGGCGGCACCAGGGGCCAATATGACCCCGTCCACCCTAATGATCACGTCAATATGGGGCAAAGCACCAATGACACCATCCCCACCGCCATCCGCTTGGCGGCATTGGCAAAGTTGCCCCGATTGTGTCGAACCGTATCCGATATGGCCGAGGCCCTGGACCACATCGCCACCCGCGAACAAGATACCGTCAAGAGCGGCCGCACCCATCTACAAGATGCCGTGCCTACCACCATCGGCCGGGAATTTCACGCCTATGCCTGGACCCTGCGACGTTGTGTGAATCGCCTTGAACAGACGCGGGATCCATTGTGTGAGATCGGTCTTGGAGGCTCTGCTGTGGGCACCGCACTGAACACCGCCCCCGGTTATGTCGAAAATGTCGCACGTGAACTCGCCAGCCTCTGCGGCGAGTCCATACGGCCCGCACCCAACCTGTCGGCACAGATGCAATCCATGACCGATCTGCAACATCTGTCCAACGGCATACGAGCTCTGGCCCTGGAGCTCACACGCATCGCTAACGATTTACGTCTGTTGGCCTCGGGTCCGCGAACCGGCTTGGGTGAACTGACCCTGCCAGCGGTGCAACCCGGCTCCAGTATCATGCCCGGCAAAGTCAACCCGGTGATGTTCGAGATGCTCAACCAAGTGTGTTACCAGGTCCTGGGACAAGATGCCGCCATTGCCGCCATGACCCAGGCCGGTCAGTTGGAACTCAATGTGATGATGCCTGCTCTGGGCTCTGCCCTATTTGACGCCATGGACTGGCTAACCCACGCGGTGAGCGCAGCCACAGATAAAAACCTCCATGGGCTCACTGTACACCGACAGCACTGCCAGGCGTTTGCCCATAGCTCTGTAGGCTTGGCTACCCTCCTCAACACCTCAATCGGCTACGCTGCGGCCGCCGAGGTGGCCAAGGAATCGGAGGCATCTGGCCGACCGGTGCGTGATATCGTTGCCGAAAGGGGCCTCATGGACCCGGAGGTCTTTGATGCTATGGTGCTTCGCGCCGCCAAGGACGGGCGCATCGACAAACCAGATTAGTCACGACATAATAGCTGTAGTAGCTTGAGATCAGGTCTCAGTCATGCCCACATCAGAAGGGGCGCTAGGGGCCATTTAAGTGTTTATTCTCGTTTCAGCGGTCACACAAGCCCATGATTAGAATTAATAGTGCGTCATTGTCATTCTTCCTGCCCAGAGAGCTTTCTGCGCAAGCTTGGCGATTCTAGCCTTCAAGCATATTAATACGGCTATCTCCGCATGCTAACTCTCGCCATTCCAGAGCAAGACAACAAGCCGGATCCAGCGGTCGAAACACGTCCCGCAGAACTGCACACATGGTTGGACGGACTGCCCGTCCTGGACGTGACCCAAAACCTGGGCCGACTCCAAACTGCCATCAAGGCGCTCAACCAAACACCAGTCAAACCCGAGATGCGCCTGTCCCTATTGGACGAATATCGCCACCCGGTAGAAACCATCGAGCAAGAATTACAGAAACGACTCAGGGTCTCCCATCTCCCTCTATCTGAAAAGAACCGGGTGCTCACCCAACAAGGACAACAACTCCAGACTGAACTGGCCTGTGGCTACAAGATTGTCGCTCAAGAATTTAGCAATCAAGGGGGACACAGCAGTCCTGATAACAAGCATGTGACTACCGTGCATCGGGCTATATATCATCTCACAAAGGTATTACTCGGAGCCTATGCGCACTATCGGCCCCTGCCAGAGGGCATCTGGATTGAACTGCACGACTTGTATACCTATTCCGCTAAATGCGAGATGACCCAGACCCTGGTGCAAGACTCTCTACGCAAGGCAACCTCCAACACCACCATTGACCAGATGTACAAACATGCGGTGCTGCTAGGGCTCAGTGGCCCCTACCAGCAACCCTTTCACCTAATAGACAAAGTTAATGAGTACCTCGAATACTGGTCAGCAGTGGTCAATATTACCGACGTGGCCCAAAACGAAAAAAAGAAGTGCCAATTTCTGGTGGTACCCTCGGAGGACCGTCCAGGCAGACCTTGTTACGGTGATGTCGAGATCCCCCCTGGGGCCTATGTGCTCAGTACGCGCCCCCTGGTAAGGGAGGTTCACTTGCAGCTCACCGCCATGAACACGGGTATCACCCCCAATACGGGTTTGGGCAAGAAATTTTACGATGACAAGGCTTGTACCATGTTGCGCCGCCTGGTGGTGGCATGGGGTATTAACCCAACACGCCGATTTACGCGTACCCAAAGCAACGTGGCCTGCAACATGGCCGTAGGCATTGACTCGGTAAGCTACTATCTCAATGGCAAAAAGGCATTCGAACTCAGTTCTGAAGACACCCATATACATATCAGCATGCCCTATGTCGGCTCTTTTATGCACCAACATAGCCAATCTGGAGAAATCAAACACACCGCGCGCACTTGGCTGATCGTCGACGAAGGCGCCTGCGGCTATGGCTTGTCTACCGGCGAGCAAGATCACTGCGAGGTCAGGGTCGGCGACCTGTTAGGCCTCAATGTAGAGGGCAAAGAGGACGGATGGGACGTGGGTCTCATCCGCTGGATGCGCAGTGACGAGGAAGGCAATGTGGTTCTGGGAGTTCAAAAACTGGTGCCCAACGCCCGTCCTGGGGCCATCAAGCCGGTTAAGGCAGATGGCCAACATGAAGAACAATTCAAGCCCGCAGTGCTACTACCGGAAATGGCCGCCCTCAACCAACCGCAGACTCTGGTGACCGCACGGGGGCTCTACAAACCAGAGCGCAATCTTTTTCTGGACACCGGCAAGGAACTCAAAATGATTCGCACCCAACGCCTGATCGAAGAAACCGCCTCTTGTGATTGGTTTGAGTTCACTACCCTTGCTATATAGGACACTTCTATTAATTGATAATCCCTTCTACCCCACAAGCTATAATAAGCAAAAAAAAGAGCCCCACCGGGACCCTTTTCATCTGTACCTTAACAAGAGCTAACTGAGATTAACCACCCGCCAGATAAGCCTTGTCGGACTCTTCCACCACACCAATCTGCCAGGGACCACGATTGTGAGCATGCTTGTCGGCACGACCCTTCTCACCGTCAGAGGCGGCGCGGTCAACGGTCAACACCTGAGCTGGATAGATCAAGTCGGCATCTTTAATGCTGCCGCTATTGGCCTTGTAGAGCAGGGGCCACAGATAGGGATTACCATAAATTTTGGACTGGCCGGCGATGCACCACAGGCAGTCACCCCTGGCTACGGTATAGTGGTCCGCTGCAGTGGCGTGTCCAGAACCCGGTCCCTTCTTCGCGGCACAACCGGTCGCGATCACTGCGGCAATCATGCCCAGTCCTAGAATTTTTATCGTGTTGTTCAGGCATTTCATGGTGAAGACTCCTCTGGACCAAATGGGTTTGTAATTGACTAGTTTTTACGGCACCCTCATGGCAACTTAAAACTTAAGTCCATGGGCCGCCCGTGTTTATAGGCACACTACCATCCTGCCGAACGGTCGTCAAGGAACGGGACGCTACGCAAAGCCCCGAATTAACTGGTTTTTTTACCCCTCATTGCCCTGGAGGAATTGTGCCCATCACCCTGCTATTATACCCCAAATATTCCAAATCCAGGCAGACCCTCAAATTACTCGAAGCGCGGAATCTCCAGGCCCACGATTACTGAGTATCTAAAAACACCTCCAAGTCCCGCCGATCTCGATCATATATTAGCCTTGTTGGGCCTGGAGCCGCACCAATTGATGCCAAAAAGAGCCTGAATATCAACAAAGCGGCGCAGCCAACCCGGATCTGGGCCGGGACGCACTGATCAAGTTAATGGTCCAATTCCCTATACTGATTGAGCGCCCCATCGTGCTGGCAAACGACAAGGCGGCCCTGGGCCGACCCCCCGAAACCGTGCTGGCGATTTTGTGACCATGACCGAAATTCCGGTTGTATCACCCGCCATCCAACTCCCGCAAGAACGGAATAGTCACCCGCCGCCCGCTGGCCAAAGACGCCCTGTCCAGGCGATCTAACAATTCAAATAAGGCGACAGTGTCACGCGGGTAACGGCTCAAAACATAGCGTATCACCTCGTCACTCAGTTCCAATCCTCGCTGTTGAGCCCGCAGGCGGACGGCTTGGCTACGATCTTCATCGTTAAGCCCAAGCACTCGGTAAATCAACCCCCGGGCAAGCCGTGATTCCAATTCCGGCATGGTCAAAGATAAGCCTTTGGGCGAGACATCACCGGCAACAACCCAAGACCCTGCCCGTTCACGCACCCGATCGCCCAAGGTAAACAGGGCGGTTTCCCATAAACGCTGACCGGCAATGGCCTGTAAATCATCAATGCATACCAGGCTCAACCGGTCCACATCCTCCAGCCATTGCACGCCATGTTGGTGGGCATCCAAGGGGAGATAGACCGCTGAATGACCTCGTTGGCTCGCCAGACCGCAAAGAGCCTGGAGCAGATGGGTCTTACCGCAGCCGGCTTCACCCCAAAGGTAAATTTGGCTGCCCTGATGGCCACCTGGATCAGCGCAATGGTCCGGGTCCAGGATCGTGGCCTTGAGCCGGTCTACCAATTCCCGATTACGGCCACTGCAAAAGCTATCAAAAGATGCCGTGTCCCGCAGACCGACATCAAGGGGCAACTGCGCAGTAAAATCAGTGGACACGGTACATGGCAAAAGTCCTGGACAATCTAAACCTGGGCTTGGGCTTGATAGTAACTATGCAGGTAGCGCAGCCACACCATCAATGCGGCGGCAACGGGAATGGCCAGCAAAATACCAAAGAATCCGAACAACTGCCCTCCCGCCATAATCGCGAAGATCACCGCCACCGGGTGCAAGCCCACCCGCTCCCCCACCAGCCGTGGGGTCAGCACCGTGGCTTCCAGTATTTGTCCCACCCCAAACACCGCCAACACCCAGACCAGAGGCATCCCGGTCTTGAACTGGAGCAATGCCGCCACACCTGCGGCAAGCAGGCCGACGATAAACCCCAAGTAAGGGACGAAACTGACCAGCCCCGCCAATAGACCGATGGGGAGGGCCAAATCCAGGCCCAGTAGCCACAAGCCGATAGAATAGATTACGCCCAATACCAGCATAACCACCACCTGCCCGCGCACAAAACTGCCCAAGACCTCGTCCGTCTGCCTGGCCAGGCTCGCCACCGTGCCCTGATAGCGTGGTGGCATAAGATCGTGAATCCTGGCAACAATGACATCCCAATCCCGCAACAGGTAAAAAGTCACCACCGGTATCAGCACAAGGTTAATGGTCCATGCCAGAAACCGCATGCCCGATTGGGTGATGTAGGTCCCGAGCCCCCCCAACCAGGCGCCCATATCCTGCCAATTGGCCAGGACCTGGTGTTTGACCTGATTCAGTTCCAATGCGCCACTGCCGAGAGCCAAGGTCTCGGATAACCACGGAAACACGGTATTATTGATCCAGTCAAAATAACCTGGAAGCTTGCCGACAAACACACCAACCTGATCCTGCAGAATGGGTGCCAACACCAGAAATACCACCAAAAGGATCAGGGACAACAAGACGTAAACGATCACAATGCCGACGACACGATTGATTCGCCAAGTTTCGAGGCGATCAATCACCGGGTCCCACATGTAGGCCAACAATACGGAGATCAAAAATGGAGTCAAGATGGGCGCCAGTAAATAAATGAGAATCCCCAAACCCGCCAGAACCCCCATCCAAACCAAGGCGGAATAACGAGCCGCCTGGCCCTCATTACTCATTGACCACCTCACGCTTGGCTAACCAAAGCCACAAGTAATGGAGACCACTGACCACGGTAGTCAGAAAGACCGCAAAGATCAGGATTTCGATCCACACTGCCATGGACAAATTAAACGCCTGGGTACCGAGTATGACTACTACCAGCAATATCTGCATAAATGTATTGAGCTTGCTGGGGTAGCTGGGGCGCATCTGCGTTGCGCCAAACATACTGACCTGAATCAGGTAACCCGCCACAATCAGCAGATCGCGAAAAACCACGGTGAGTAACAACCAGAACGGGACATGGCCGTCCAAAGTCAGCATCACATAACTGGTCACAACCAGCAGCTTATCTGCCAAAGGATCCAATATCGCCCCGAGTTGACTCACATAACCAAATCGCTTGGCGATAAAGCCATCCAGGGCATCTGATAATCCGGCGATGATGAATACGTAAAATGCCAATACATATTGATGGTCTTTGAACAAAAGCAGCAGCAGCGGGGCCATCCCGATGCGAAACAGGGTGATGATATTCGGCAAATAGGACATAGGATCTATATCTGGGTGTCACAACTCCTCCCTATACGATAACATAACTCCTCTTACGAGACCGAGTGCGCACGCCGTGACTCCCCGAGACAAAACTACATTGACCTACCGCGATGCCGGTGTCGATATCGACACCGGCGACGCACTGGTCGACCGTATCAAACCCATCGCCAAATCGACTGCACGCCCCGGTTGGCTCGATAGCCTGGGTGGCTTTGGCGCCCTGTTCGAGATCCCGCCGAACCGTTATCAACAGCCGGTACTGGTCTCCGGCACCGATGGCGTAGGCACCAAACTCAA
>DRJZ01000068.1 GCA_011052015.1 Acidiferrobacteraceae bacterium
CTGGATGTGTTTCTCTGCGTCTTTGCAACAAGAAATATTAATCCCGGTCAGGCCTCGCTCCGGCCTTCACTAACCCCCCAAAAATAGCCGCCCTACTTCTGTAGACTGTAACAAATCATTCGCGATGCCTGCCATGGCCAGCTCACCGGCGACCAACACATACCCAATATCGGCAAACTCCATACCCTTTTTAGCGTTTTGTTCCACCATAATAATGGTCTTGCCTTCTTTGCGTTGGAGTTCACCCAGAATACCAAACACTTGATCAATGAAGCGGGGCTCAAGACCAATGGTCGGTTCGTCCACCAACAGTACCTCGGGCTCCATGATCAGGGCACGACTGATTTCCAACAAACGCCGCTCCCCCCCGGACAGAGCGCCAGCCTTTTGATGATGGCGTTGGGCCAGCCGGGGATATTTTTCCAACACCCGTTCCACCGCATCCCGGGCCTGATGTTTATCCCTCAGCAAATAGGCCCCCATAAAAAGATTCTCCTCAACCGTCATATCGGGAAACACCGAGTTGTCCTGAAGGATATAAGCCACACCGGCGCGCTGCAGTTTTTGGTTGGGTGACAGGGTGGTGATGTCATCTCCACCCTTTTCAATGCGGCCTTGAGTGATGCGGGTAAAACCAAATATGGAATGCAATACAGTAGACTTGCCGGCGCCATTAGGACCGATAATACACAAGGACTGGCCCTTGCCAACAAAAAGATCCAGGCCATGGAGGATTTCTGTTCGACCATAACCTGCATGTAAATCGCCAATACTCAAAAAGGGTGACGGACTGCACAAGGCCTTCAAACTGGCTTGGTCCGGACCGGGATCAATACTCATGTCGCACCCAAATAGGCATCAACGACCTGGGGGTTGTCTTGAATATCCTGGGGCGACCCTTCAGCCAGCATGTGTCCGTGGGCCAGACAATAAATGCGTTGCGCCAAAGTCATGATCACATGCATATTATGTTCGATAACCAATAAGGTGATGCCAAACTCGTCATTGGCGGTCCGTAATCGATTAACAATGTAGTCGATCAACGTAGGATTGACGCCCGCAGTAGGCTCGTCTAATAACAGCAGACGCGGCCCACTCATCATTGCCATGGCAAATTCCAACAACTTTTGTTGGCCAAAAGATAATTCCCCACCGCGTAAAAAGCGCTTTTCATACAGGCCCACAAACGCCAACAAATACTCCAGCTTTTCCGTGGCCTCGACAGGAAAAGGCGCAAACAATGACACAGGCCCTTTGCCTTGTACCAGCGGTGCGCTGATCTGCATATTTTGCACACAACTCATGCCCGTGAAGATACGGGTCTGTTGAAAAGTACGATGCAAACCCAAACGTGCAATCTGTGGCACACGCAGTCGGGTGATTTCTTTATTGCCGAAGACAATGCTACCCGCGTCCACTGGATGGTAGCCGACGATAGAGCTAAACAGAGTCGTCTTTCCAGAACCATTGGGGCCAATCAGGCCAACGATTTCTCCGTCGGCCACGTTCAGGCTGATGTCTCGGTTGGCCACCACGCCGCCGAAAGATTTTTCGACGCCTCGCACCCTGAGCAATGTCTCACTCATGGCTGGGAGTCTATCGACCTGGTCTGGCCCGTGGCGTCATTATCTTTGGGCCAACGCTCACGCACCCAACCTAGAATGCCTTGGGGAAATAAAACCACAATGGCGATGATCAGCAGACCCAGGGCAACCCGCTGCCAACCGAGCAGAAAGGTCCAAAACAATTCCTGGGTGATGTGAAATACCAACGCTCCCAACACCGGTCCCCACAGGGTGCCCTTACCCCCGGTGATGGCCATAATAATCATCCATACACCGAAGGTGGAACCGGCAAAGGCCACATCCTTGGGGTCGATAAAACCAATGACATTGCCTAACAAGCCGCCGGTCATGCCCAGAAAAAGCGCGGCCAGACACCAAGCGGCGGTTTTATAGCGGGTGGTATAGATACCCAGGGCCTCGGCCTTGTCTTCATTGTCACGAATGGCGTTAAGGGCTAGACCAAAACGCCCGCCGTATAACCATCGCAGGATGGCAAACAACACAACTGCCACTGCAAACAGTTGAAAGTAAAAAAACAGATCCCGACTGTCCAAGGGTCCAGGGTATAGCGGCGGCGCCATACCTGAACCTGCACCGATAAAATCCCATCCCCCTGCGATCTCCCCTGCGGCCACACCCAAACCTAAAGTACCAATGGCAAAATAGTGTCCGCGCAGATCAAGCAAGGCACTGCCGACAATAAAAGCCAGCACCACCGCCAGACCGCCAGCAACCAGAACACCGATGAATAGAGAAGAATAATAATCGAGACCCATATCTCGCTGCACCACCGCGCAGGCATACATCCCCACACCCACAAACAAGACATTGCCAAACGAATTGTAACCCATCTGCCCACCGAGGATATCCCAGGTAAGCGCGAAGATCACCATCACCCACAAGAAGCTGAGTTGAGTCCGGAACTCTGGAAATACAAATGGAGCGGCAAGCGAAACACCCATCAATGCGCCATAACCTAACCGTTTCATTTGAGATATTTCCGTTTTCGTTTGAGCATCATGTTGCGCCATACCAATACCAGGATCATTAAACAAAATACAAAGGCAATCTGAAACTCTGCACCCAATACGAAGCCTGCAAGATTTTCTGCTGCGCCCAATCCCAAACCCGCGATAACCACGCCGGGCAAGTTGCCCAGACCGGCCACAATCACCACCATGAAGGATCGCACTGTGTAGGGCAGACCCATATAGGGATGAATGGTCCAGGCCAGGACCACCAGACCACCGGCGGCACCACACAGGGCGGCATTGAGACTATAGGTCAGAGCGTAGACGCGGCGGGTATTGATGCCCAACACCCGTGCGGCGCGGGGATTTTGCGCGGTGGCGCGTATGGCCTGACCCAGTTTGGAAGATTTTAAAAATGACCAGAGCCCCACACCAATAACGAGAGTCAAAACAAAGGCGATGAGTTTGATCCAGGGCAGAGACACCATACCATCAGCCAATAACCAGGTGCCCAACCCGGGGTCCACGGTGCGCACATCGGCTCCAAAAAACTGGTTCGACAGTTGAGACAGCAAAATGGAGATCCCGAAAGTCGCCAACACGGACGAAAACATATCGCGATCCACTACCCGGTCTATCACCAGATAGTAAAAACCGCCGCCCACTAAAAATAACGCCGCCGCCGCAACCGGTACGCCAATCACAGCGGGCACACCGGCTTCCATCAAAAACAAAGCCACAAAACCACCGAGCATGACAAATTCACCCTGGGCGATGTTGATGATATTCATCACCCCCCACACCAGGGCCATGCCGAAGGCGGCCAGGGCGAAGATCGCGCCGATCATAAAACCGTTGGCGACAAGGTCAACCAACAGTATGGGTTGATCAAAAAGGAGGTTTAGATTGCTGAGCATAGGGATCGACATGCCAACCTATAGGACTATAGATGAATCGTTTTTGGGCATTGATACTAATACCCTCTCTCTCCGGGAGCACCCCTAGGGCATAAAAGGGCTAGGGTAAGGGAGTCAGAACAAAATAAGTTTGTGACATTAACTATCCCCTCATCCTAGCCTTCTCCCGGAGGGAGAAGGGATAAAAAATTATGTTGCGCTCAACAATCCCTTAACGTTTCTTCCAGGTTGGGGTGGGCCAACGCAACGTCGTCGACGCCCACTGGGGCGGCGCCACCACTTTGAATTGTCCGTCCTGAACCTGGTACAAGATCATAGGCTTCGCTATATTCTTGCCCGTCTTATCAAAACGGACCTTGCCATAGAAAGTCTGCATATCGGTAGCGGCAATGGCATTACGCACCGTTTTGATGTCCAGTTTCCCGGCGCGCTCAAAGGCATCTTTATAGACCAGCACCGCCGCTGCAGATTCTGCAGCCTGATAGGGCGGGGCATAACCATAGGTCTTTTCAAACAACCGGGCAAAGTCTTCCGCTGAACCGAAGAGGGCATCCTTATAGGACAAGCTGCGATCCCATTGTGCTGCGCAGAGAATATATTCTGCGGCCTTGCCAAACTTGCCGATAATATCGGCCGAATCACAATGGGTCATGGCCAACATGGGCACATTCACTTTCAAGTCTGCCACCTGACGTACCGCCAAGACCGCACCCTTGGTATGGCCGGACACCACCAACAAATCCGGTTTTAGCGCCTTGACCTTGGTGAGGGTCGCGGACATATCGCTGAGATCGGATGGCAACTTGTCATCAACCACGATTCGCATGTCCAGGCGTTTGGCATCGGCAAACACCCCATTGCGTATGTCCTGGGAGAAGGGATCGTTTTCAAACACCCCGGCAAGCTTTACCGCGTTACCACCATTCACCTTGGCGGCCAGGGCCACTGCGGTTTGCAGATACTGTTCGGTGGTAGACAAGATGGCGAATAGGTAACGATAACCCTTGTTAAACAGGCTTAGCGAAGCACCGTTGGCCTCTACCATGGGCACCTTGTATTTTTCGGTCACTGGCGCCATGGCCTTGGTCAGACCCGAGCTATAGGGCCCGAGAATAAATTTGATGCCATCTTGCTTAATCAAGCGTTCCGCAAGTTGGGCGCCACGGGCAGGTGTCGATTCGTCATCGTAGTATTTAATTTTTATCTTGTAGGACTTGTCTCCAACCTTTACACCACCTTTGTCATTGATTATCTTTACCGCAAGCTCATAGCCGTTTTGGGTATGTTTGCCGTTGGTAGAATATTTTCCGGTAATGGAAACCGCAGCGCCCAGCTCAATGCTGTCATCCGCTGCCACCGCCAAGATAGGTTGTACCACCAGGGATACACACAGGGCGCCTGCTAAGCATGTAACTGTTTTCTTCATTGCCAGTCCCTTCGTTAGATCGTTCATTGTACCGCCAATATTTTTTTATTGACCACAACAACGTTTATATTTTTTACCACTGCCACAGGGACAAGGGGCGTTGCGTCCCACTGTATCTTCCTTCATCTGGCCATCCACATAGAACCACTGGCCACATTCCTGCACAAACTGACTGCGCTCATGCAGTACCGCCATCTTAGATTTGGCGCGATAACGGGCGGTAAATTCGACCACACCGGTAGAATCAGCGATATCACCCCGCTCAGTGGCGTCAATATCCAGGCCCAGCCATTCGACGGCATCGTGGTCTTGGAGGGACAATTTTGATGGCCGGGTGGTCTGGTGCCAGGTTTGAAGCAGATAAGTCTCATTTCCCAGCACATAGGCCGTATAGCGTGAACGCATCAACGCCTCGGCCGTCGGCGGATGATCCGAAGCGGTAATATATTGCCCGCAACAATTCAGATAAGGCCGGCCCGACCCGCAGTGACAGTCGCAATCCTCAGACATCGTAAATGCACACCCTCACTTGGACAGGTTTTGACCAATCCATTGGCGTAGGTTCGCCGCATCCACAGCACCGGCCAAGCGATTGGCTTCACGTCCGGATTGAAATAGCGCCAGGGTGGGAATGCTCTGAATCCGATATTGTCCCGCCAGATTCTGTTCGGTCTCGGTGTTGACCTTGACGAATACCACATGAGATGACATTTCTGCCGCCAGCTGCTCAAACACCGGCGCCATCATCTTGCAGGGTCCACACCAACTCGCCCAGAAATCCACTACCACCGGTAACCCGGTGTTGGTTATATAGCGGGCAAAATTGCTGTTGCCAAGCTCAATAGGCTTTTTGGTAAACAATACCTGTTTGCACCCACCGCATTTGGGATCTTGCTGTAGACGATCATGCGGAATTCGATTGACCTGGTCACAATGGGGGCACACCACATGGGTCGACTGAGTCA
Source organism: Acidiferrobacteraceae bacterium (assembly GCA_011052015.1). Classification (GTDB taxonomy): domain Bacteria; phylum Pseudomonadota; class Gammaproteobacteria; order HyVt-429; family HyVt-429; genus HyVt-429. Next base: position 5,845 of record DRJZ01000068.1, read on the forward strand.
TCATTTAAGTCTCTTGGGTAATAATAGGGCGGAACAAAAAATATAGGGGCAAATGATTTAGATTCAACCAAATTATTGCATAAACCCCATGCAGGGTGGGCATTGATGCCCACGCGACTAAACGTGCAATGACATTATCGGGATGTTTGGCCGGTGCTGCAATATTTTGTAGGGTCGAATTTATTCGACCAATATCTTTATAGTTTTTGTGCGAATGAATTCGCACCTACAATATTTTGGTGACTAGTCCCCGTCGCTAAACTCTTCTCCGAAATCGTCCTCAAGTTTTGCTGTGGGTTCGATCGCCTCGGTCTGCTCGAGCAGATTGACCGCGACATTGACAAAATCGGCATCGGTAATAATACCGTTCAGCGTCCCGTTACTGACTACCGGCAAACAGCCAAAATGGTGTTCCTGCAAATATATGGCGGCCTTTCGTACATCGGCATGCTCATCTACCGTATAGAGCTCTTCCCTCATGACCTCATTCAGCCTGACATTGTTCTCAAACCGGCGCTTTTCGCTCTCATCAAAACCCAACAGCTCTGACATGGTTACAGCAAGTACATCCCGTTGTGACACCAACCCCACCAGATGGCCAAGACCATCGACAATAGGAATATGGCGAATATGCTTTTCGGTCATCAACAGGTGCGCATCCTGAAGGGTATCTTCGGGCCTCAAGGTATACAGTTCCGTAGTCATGATTTATTTTACCGTTACCATGGCGTCTCACCTCAATGATGGTGGGTAACTTTCTTCGTACTCCTTTGCAATTGTAGTACGAGCAGACACTACCACCTTTATTTGCATCAACCAAGCGGGGTCCGGAAGAACCAGCAATTCTAATTATGGCGTCATCCTCGGGCTTGACCCGGGGATCCAGAGAACTAAACGCATGCAACCTGCTGTTTCCTGGATTCCCGCCTTCGCGGGAATGACGGTTCTTGGTGAAGGAAATGTCATAATGAGAATTGCTGCGGAAGAACCAACGGCTGTGCTTGTGTGGCCAGGATTCGATTGGCTTTGGTTCTATTGCTTGTTAACAGAACCGACCACTTTGACTATAACAGGCACGTCATCAATGGTCTGGGGCAGCCTAGCGTTGGGAACCTTAAGGGACTCACAATTGACCTTCACCGCATACTCACCCCGGTCACGGGTAATGCCGATACCGTTGACCACCGCCAAGTCGGCAAACAGTTCACTCGCCTTGGCTTTTGCGGCACGGGCTGCATTAAGGCTGGCGTCTTTCCTGGATGGGGTCTTGGGACTCATTACCTCTATATATGCCCATCAAAGGGCCAATTCAATCTTTAGCGCATCCAGCACTTCACCGATAGGGTTCACATAGGTCGCATCCACGTCATTACCAGCAAACAATAGCCCTACCACCCGGCGCTGAC
>DRJZ01000069.1 GCA_011052015.1 Acidiferrobacteraceae bacterium
GACCTTCACGCTCCTTGTCATACCAGTCTGCCGCTGCTATCGCTTCTTCAGAGGCTTCCTGGAGTATCCTTACTTTCCTCATTACTGGTCCTTGTATCGCGCTCGCATTTTTTGCCTAAGTTCCTCGCGGTCAAGTAGTTTTGCCTGCCCTAAATCAATCAGAGAAATCCGGCGTAATATCTCACGCTCCCATGCATCCTCAACACCGCTCTCTCTAGGCTCATCCAAGGTGGCTATCAGGTCATGCGCTAATTCTGCACGTTCCGCCTCAGAATAAAGCCGGGGTCAGAGCCACGGCTCTGACCCCGGCGTACAGCTTACATTTTCAGCGTGCTGCGGCGGAACTGTGTTCGGGACCGGCAATGTGCTATTCAGGGGTGCCGTCTTGTCCACAGCTCCGGAGATTGAATCAGCATCGCAATTAACGGACGCGGGTTGCAAAGAATCCCTTAGCTGCTGGGTATGGGTTGTCGCGTCCGGCTCGGTGCCGCGCAGCTTGAACCAGTTGGCCGCTTCTGCGGTACTGGCACTGCCGAGTGCGATGGTCGCGGCAGCAATGGTGGCCGAAAGCCGGTTCAAATTGGGCATAGAATGACAGTTCTTATTCATTAAACTTCATTCATTTTCTGTAATCGCTTGTGATAGCGATTCTGAACAATATCCGATATCACCAATACGCCGATTACAAAATAAAAAGTCGCTTTGCTCATTGGGGTAATTTTTTGTCCGAACAGATGTAGATCGGCCAAGTGGGCGCCCTCGGACAGCAGCATGATGCCGACCACGAAAAGTATGAACAAGCCCATGACTTCGTACATGCGATTTCTTTCTAGAAATGTTGCAACACCGTCGGCCAGCCAGATCATGAGTACGCCACCGATGAGGATGGCGGTGGCCATGATCCAGAACACATCGCTGAGCGCAATCGCGCTGAGCATGGAGTCAAAGGAAAATACCAGATTGACGGCCACCATCCAGAACACAATGGTGGTGACAGACATGGGCGACCGCGTCTCATGCTCCAGATCATTCACCCCCATCATGTGAAAAATTTCCTTGGTGGCAGTATAGATGATAAATACGCCACCCACGAGTACGATCAGGCTATGTAGATTGAATGTGCCTTCGACAAAATTTGTAAGCTGGATAGCAAACAAGACGTCCTGGAAGGTGCTAATGGCCTCAACCAGTACAAATAGCAATATAATACGAAATATCACTGCCAAGCCGATGCCCAGACGCCTGACCATTTGACGCTTATTCTCTGGTGCGCGCTTGGACTCCAGCACGATGTAGAGCAGGTTGTCGAAGCCGAGCACGGCTTGTAGCAAGGTCAACAGGATCAGGGTGACCAGATTGTCTAAGGTGAATATTTGTTCCATCTAGCGCACTCCAGTTTATTCAGTGTATGTCTTTAGGACACCGTAGAATCCGGGTTGATTATTCTTTGACTCTCACTGCCAGCACATCGCAAGGCGCACCGTGCAATACACCATTGGCTGTAGAGCCCAATAACAGGGCAAGCCCGGATCGACCGTGGCTGCCTAAAATGATTAAATCGACGTCTTCTTCCTCAGCGATCCGCAATATCTCGTGCCGGGTAGACCCGATCTCTACCCACATGTCGGCGTAGTCTGCGTTGACCAGGGATGCAAACTCTTCTAACCGTTTGTGGGCGCTGTCTACTAAATGGTCTTCAATTTTAAGCTGGGGCAGTTCAATAAGGTCATTGGGCAGATCGGTGGGGACATAGTCCACAACATGAATAAGACCCAGCCGCGCACCGTGTTGTTTGGCCATGGTGATCGCCCGAATGCCAATGGCTTCGGCATGGTTGCCGAAATCGGTGGCCAATAGAATGTGGCGATAGTTATTTGCCCCAGTAGCCATATCCTTCTCCAAATATATCAGAATAGATTTTTGGGCAGTGAGTGCGCAGATATTTAATAGTCACTACCAGCCTATTTAACCATATTAGAGAGTCGGGCGAATTCTTCAACCGACAAGGTCTCGGCACGGGCCCTGGGGTCAATACCCACAGCCTCAAGGTCTTGCGCAGATAGCATGCCCTTGAGGGTGTTGCGCAGGGATTTTCGTCGTTGGGAAAAGGCCTGTTGGACCAGTCTCGAAAAGATTTTCGGGTCGTTTACATCCAGCGGGGAGATGGCATAGGGAGCCAGTCGAACCACCGCAGACTGCACCTTGGGCGGTGGGGTAAAGGCCCCCGGGCCCACTTCAAATAATTTTTCCACCTCACAGCGCCACTGTACCATCACCGAGAGACGCCCATAATCTTTGCCCCCCGGTGGTGCGGCCATGCGGTCGACGACCTCTTTTTGGAGCATGAAATACATGTCCTGAATGCAATGGGATTGCTCTAATACGTGGAATATTAACGGCGTGGAAATGTTGTAGGGCAAGTTGCCGATGAGCCTCACTTTCTGTGGTGAAGGTGAGAGGCTGCAGAAATCAAATTTGAGGGCATCGGCCTGGTGTATGATAAGGCGTTCAGGCTCATCGAACCGTTCCTTGAGCTGTACCACCAGATCACGGTCCAACTCAATGGCCTGAAGTGTGTCGGTGACAGCGAGCAGGTCTCCGGTCAGGGCGCCGAGGCCCGGCCCGATCTCTACGATGTGCTCACCGGGTCGTGGGTGCAGTGACCGTATGATGCGGTCCACCACATGTTGCTCATGCAAAAAGTGCTGACCAAAGCGTTTTCGGGGAAAGTGTTTTGAATTATTCATTTGCCGCGAATGACATACAGGGATGTATAAATGCCGCGAAGGCAGGGAAGCCGAGAGCGGCGCCGCAAAGACGCAAAGAAAATAAAACCAAAATAATAAGGAGTCTTAGCCAAAGGCTGTGGGCATCTAAGTTGTAGACGTCTTGACCATCTGCAGTGCAGTATCAATGGCGGCCTTGAGACTGCCCGGATCAATACTCCCGCTACCTGCTAAATCAAGAGCGGTGCCGTGATCCACAGAGGTGCGAATAAAAGGCAGGCCCAGGGTGATGTTGACCGCACGCCCGAATCCGGCATGTTTGAGTACCGGGAGACCCTGGTCGTGATACATGGCCAAAACGGTATCCACATGAGCAAGTTGCTTGGGCGTGAAGGCGGTGTCTGCGGGCAAGGGGCCTATCAGGTTGAGCCCTTCACTTCGGAGTGATTCGAGTACCGGGATAATGGTGTCTATTTCTTCGTGCCCCAGGTGCCCACCCTCTCCGGCATGGGGGTTGAGACCGCATACGAGAATACGGGGTTGGGCAATACCAAACTTCTGGCGTAAGTCGGCGTGAAGGACTCGAATCACAGCCTCAAGGCGTTTGGCGGTGATGTGGCGGCTGATGTCACTCACTGCAATATGGGTGGTGACTAAGGCCACACGAAAATCACCGGCGGTCAACATCATGACCACCTGTGGTGTTTGGGTGCGTTCGGCGAGAAATTCGGTGTGGCCGGTAAAGGCTATACCGGCATCGTTGATGAGGCTCTTTTGGACGGGGCCGGTCACCAGGGCGTTGAATTCTTCACCCATGCAGCCGTCGCTGGCCCGCTCCAGGGTTTTCAGTACGTAACCGGCATTGGCAGCGTTGAGGTTGCCGCAAACGGCGGCGGCATCCAGGCGGATGGGCACGACTGCGAGCCTACCCTGGGTGTGAGTCTGTTGTTCCCAGTCCGTTAATGTCAATTTTATGTTGAGTTGTTGGGCGCGGTTCTGGAGTAGCTCAGGATCGGCAACCACCGCCAGCTTACAGTCCAACGGCTGTTGGGCAAGCAAGACCGCCAGGTCTGGGCCAATGCCTGCAGGCTCTCCAGGGGTGAATACCAAGGTAGCTTGTTGGCTCATTGATAATCGGTGGGATAGATTTTAGCGATCAGGTATGGGGTACATGGCCGCTACGCTGCTGTCGATAGTTTGGCCGTTTATAACGAGTCTGCCTTCTTTATATGTTAGGTCCATGAAATAGTTAGTGCCGCGACGTTCGAGAAAGTGTTTTTCTGTCCAACCCGGGGTCCTGGCTGCCACCGAAGCAGTTAAAATTTTATTGGTTTGTTTAACAGACAGAGGCGGGATTTTCCCCAGGGCTTGTAGGGTGGCCAGTTCAAACTCAACTTGAGTTGTGACCAAGGATGGTATGATAGATTGCGGTAGGCTGAGTGTTACGCTCGCGTTGACGGCATAGAGCAGAGTTGTCAATCCGCTATCGGGTTTGATTTTATCACCCTCCACCATCAGTGTGCCTTTTCCTTGTACCTCTTCTCTACCACTTCCCACCGAGAAGTGGCTGATGGAAATCCGGGGTGATTTACGGCCTAGATCCCGAATGATGTCCAGACCAGAAAACGTTGTTTTGGCGATTTTATCCGTAGCTTTTTTGCGCTCAGTCAGTTGGCGCCTGAGTCTTGCCAGGGTGGCGGGATTCAGTCTATTGAATTGGATCTTTATCAGGCCTGGACCCAACCGGGAGGGGCCTGCCACAAAGTTTTTGATGCCAAGTTGCAGGGTGGCATTCACGCCATCAGAGCGGTCTCGGGCACCAGCATGAATGGCTAAACCAGTTGCGGTCAAGGGAGACGGATCTTGTGGTGTGGCGCGATAAATAAGCTTGCGCGAAGTGACGCTCACATCGCCTACCGAGAAACCCGAAATGCCATCATGAAAGTCGAAGCTTGTTTCCAGTCCCTCCATTTCAACGCCGGTGGCTACACCCGTGAGGCGCAGAGAGGGCATTGCAAAGGAACCAATAATGCGTTCCAGGCCCGGTCGAAAACGGATGGTCCCCGCAAATCCGGCCGACTCCAGCGTATCTTTTGAGCGGCTAAAACTTTTGAATGCCCCAGCAAAAACCCGGCTCTTACCACTACGGTCAATGTCAATTACAGTGTGTGCAGAAAATGCAGGAATGATATCGACACCCTCGCGATTTCTGGCGCTGATCCTGCTACTCACTCTCGCCAGGATTGGCGTCAAGTCAAACCGGCCCTGCAACAGCCTACGGATGGGAATGGGCCCATGGCTAATGTCGTCGACAAGGGTCACCCTGGTGTCGGTACCCCGTATCTTGATCTGTGTGTTTGCGGTGGAATGTAGCCAGCCCCGATTAAAATTTATGTCTATAGAACTAATCAGCGCCGTATTGTTTAGGCGCTGGCCAGTACGCTGATATGTGTTCTCGACTTCAATGCCAATCCAAAAGGGTAAGGCCGACAAGGCGCCAGTAATGGTGACGAGTACAACAAAAGCGATAATTATTCTTCTCAATTTTCAGTCCCATTTGTAGCCATGATATGGTCGCTATCGGCCCCAATTCCTTGAGCCAAGGCTATGCTGCTTTATAGCACAGCGTGACGGTGTCCAGAAACCCCAACAAGCTCGCCATCAATCGGTATATCGTCCACCGTGCATCCTTGGTAAAATCCGGTGCCTTGGTATCGTATTAGCGCACTGGCAAGATAAATCTGTTGGCGAAGATAAGCCTGCCTAGAATCTTGTCGGTAAGCCGCCCTTTCCCATTGCGGAGTCAAATTGAGCACCTTACGGATAAAATCGTTACAAAATACCGTCATTCAGGCCGGTGGTGAGGCCTATAACGGTCTGGCCCCAGTGAATTTGGAGTTGACCACCGGGGAGTGTGTCTGCCTGTCTGGCGCCTCTGGCTGCGGCAAGACCCTCTTGCTGCGTGCTATCGCCGACCTGGATTTGTCTCAAGGCCAGGTTTTTTTGCACGAACGCGCTCGCGAGGACTACAGCGGTCCGGATTGGCGTAAGCGGGTCGCCTACCTAGCCGCTGAGAGCGCCTGGTGGGACGAGCGTATCCGCGCCCACTTTCCGGGTCGGCGTATTCGTTATATGGAAGAGCTTGGCATGGACCTGACACTGCTGAGCCGACCGTTTAAAAGTCTATCCCAAGGTGAGCGCCAGCGCCTGGCCCTGCTGCGGACGTTGAACCGTCAGCCGGAAGTATTGTTGCTCGACGAACCGACCGCATCCTTGGATCCTGACAGCACCCAACGAGTAGAAAACATCATTCAGCGATTTCGTAGTGAGCGTGGCGTGACCGTACTGTGGGTGAGCCACGATCCAAAACAGATCAAACGCGTATCCGATCGGCACTATCAGATAAAAGACGGCGAGATTAAGCTGGCCAGTAGCACCAAACCCAAAGCAAAGACGAAGAAAAAAAGTGTCTCCACGAAAAGAAGGGCGCGTAAGTTCACGGTCGAAAAGGAGGTGTCGGTGTGAACCTGATCAATTTGACACCGGTGGATCTTATTATTGCCGCACTATTGATATTGGCGCTGGCATATTTAAGCCAACGCATGTCGCTGGGCATGAGCAACACCATCATCGTAGCTGCCATACGCACTACAGTGCAACTTCTGTTGATCGGTTGGGTGTTGAAAATTTTATTTTCCCACGTTCATCTGGCTTGGGTGGCGCTTATGGCGTTAGTTATGTTGTTGGCGGCGGGGCGTGAGGTTATGGTGCGCCAACAGCGTAGATTTTCGGGGTGGTGGGGCTTTGGCTTGGGCGCTGGGTCCATGTTCATTTCGTCCTTTGTCATCACCGTGTTGGCATTGATGGTGATAACAAGTTCTGAGCCCATCCCCTGGTATGAACCACAGTATGCGGTGCCTTTGCTCGGCATGTTGTTGGGCAACACAATGAATGGTGTGGCCCTGGGCCTGGATCGACTCAAAGAAGGCGCATGGCAACAGCGCGACATGATTGAGGCGCGTTTGTCTCTGGGCGAAAATGGTGCGCAAGCGATGGGCCCAATTCGGCGGGATAGCATGCGTGTCGGCATGATTCCCATCATTAATGCCATGGCCGCTGCGGGTATCGTCAGCCTGCCGGGTATGATGACGGGCCAGATACTTGCCGGCAGCCCTCCCCTGGAGGCGGTCAAGTATCAAATTCTTATTATGTTTCTCATTGGAGCCGGCACCGGATTCGGGACCATTTGCGCAGTGCATTTTGGTGCGCACAGACTTTTTGACGGGCGTGATCGTTTACGCCTGGATCGGCTTTATGCGCGCCAACCCAAGTCGCTCTTTTCGTATATCGCGAAGTTGACTCAACGCCGGACCGCCAATAATTAGACCATGACTAATGGCTAACTTTCGTGCTCCTTTGTAAACCCATTTTTGAGTAACGCCCCAGCTTGTGCCCATGTGGTGGCAAGTCTGTATAGATGAGTAAGGCGATGATTTTGTCACCGGATCATGCAAGACAATTAGTGGCCCAGCACGGGTCACCACTCCTGTTGGTTTCGACCAATACTCTTCAACAGCGCTATCGTATCCTTGCCGACCTTTTGTCCAGGGTCGGCCTTTATTACGCAGTAAAATCCAACCCCCACCCGGCGGTGCTCAAGGCCCTTGCGGAGGCCGGCAGTGGTTTTGATGTCGCCTCAGAGGCGGAGTTAGATGCGGTGCTGAAGTACGGTGTTGCCAGTGAACGTATTATTTATACCAACCCTATTAAGCCCATGGGCGCCATCGGTCGCTTGAGTGAAAAAGGTGTTGCTACCTACTTCTATGACAATGATCTGGAGCTGGAGAAAATTGCTCGGGACTGCCCGGGTGTGCGGGTTATTCTTCGTATCAATGTCATCAACCCGAATTGTGTGGTGGATCTGGGACAGAAGTTCGGTTGCCATGTGAGCGCAGCCGAGCCTTTGCTTATGAAGGCCATTCAGTTGGGTTTGCACCCAGCGGGTTTGAGCTTTCATGTCGGTTCGCAAACCTCAATCCCCCAACCCTATGCCGACACCATCTCTGCTTGTAAAAATATATTTAATCATATGGCTTTGCAGGGTTTGCCATTGGAGGTGTTGGATATTGGAGGTGGCTTTCCGATACCCTATAAGGCCAATACCATGCCTATCGACGCCTTCTGTAAACCGATAGCTGCAGCCTTAGATCGGTATTTTCCGAACACAAAGATCATTGCCGAGCCAGGACGGTTTATCTCGGGTCCCGCGGCACAACTGGTGACCCGCGTGATCGGCAAGGAAACCCGCAACGGTATCGTATGGTATTACCTGGATGATGGTATCTATGGGTCCTTCTCAGGCTGTATTTTTGATCACGCCAGTTATCAGTTCACCAGCCTCAATGAGGGCGAGTTGCGCCCCTGTGTTCTTGCCGGGCCCACCTGTGATTCCTTCGACATCATCTCTAGTGGTGAATACCTGCCGCCCATGGAGATTGGTGACATCCTCATTGCCGAAAATATGGGTGCCTATACTAATGCGAGTGCGACAACGTTTAATGGTATACCGCTGACGAAAGTGGTGGAAATTAACTAAGGAAGCTCTGATTGATTCGTCATTCCGCAGCGAAGCGGAGAGCCGGAATCCAGAGCTGCAAAATCAATAGGTTACTGGATTCCCGCCTTCGCGGGAATGACGGAATTGGAAGTAATCAGAGTTTCCCTAACAATACGAGAACAAACCCTCGCTTAATCTGGAGTTAAGGTATGAACGACATCGTTAAAGAAGAGTCCATGGAGAGCCTTTGGAATATGTGGTTCACCGAGTTGCACCACCAGCGTGTCGGCCTGAGCTTGAAGGTGTCCCGGGTGTTGTACAGTGAATACTCCGACTTCCAGCGCATCGATGTCATCGACACCGAACAGTTTGGCAGGGCCCTGGTGCTGTATGGCTCCATCATGATTACCGAGAAAGACGAATTCGTCTACCATGAGATGTTGTCCCATGTGCCACTCCATGTGCATCCTAAGCCCGAAAAGGTGCTAATCATTGGCGGTGGTGATGGCGGAGCCCTGCGTGAGGTAACCAAACACGATGGTGTACAACAGGCCACTATGGTGGAGATCGACAAACAGGTGGTGGAGGTGTGCAAGCAATACTTTCCCAAAGTGGGTGGTTTCGACCACCCCAAGTCTCGAGTCGTCATTGACGACGGCGCCGCTTTTGTCGCCAACACCGATGAAAAATTCGATGTCATCCTTGCCGATACCTCGGACCCCATTGGTCCCGCGGAAGTGCTATTCCAAAAACCCTTTTATCAATCGGTCTATGATTGTCTAAATGACGATGGCATCTTTGTGCCCCAGTCGGAATCGCCCCTGTACCACCAGGACAGCGTCACTAAGATTTATCGAAACCTCAAAAGCGTGTTTCCCATCGTGCGCATGTACCTGGCTCATATTCCGACCTATCCCAGCGCACTGTGGAGCTTTGCCTTTTGTTCCAAAAAATATGACCCGCTGGAGGATTTTTATCCTGGCAGAGTTGTCGATATGGGGTTTAATTACTACAACGCGGATATTCACTGCGCCTGTTTTGCACTGCCGGGTTATGTTAAGGAGTTAGTGTCATCTTGATGCTGTTAAATTAATATTTAATGCCGTGTCAATAATGCATACTGTGTATTCTATTTTTCATATGCATTCCCACGCAGGAGCGTGGGAATGAGAAATCTCGTGGGAATTGGCCTGGTTCCCACGGTCACCCGTGGGAACCCATATAACCCGCAGGTATTTTCCATGGACATGAGCTGGATTAAAGGGCGTAAGAAAGTGTAAGTTGTAGCTCGCAAACAGAAATTGTCATTACCATGCAGGACAAAGAGGAGATGTTATGAGTATTTGGTTACGATGTGCTTGCGAGCCGAAGGTAGTCTTGAGGGCAATCAAGTACGCTTTGTTCGTCGGGATCATACTGATCCTCATCAATCACGTGGATCACATTTTCTGGGGAGAGGTAACGGGCGTCGACCTCATCAAGATGGGGCTTACCGTGCTGGTACCGTATCTTGTCTCTACCTTTTCTAGCGTTGGGGCCATCCTTGAGATGCAGCCAACTAAATACCGCAATGAAGCCTGAATTGAACCTAAGTGGAAGACACGAATCATCAACACACATGAACATAAAAGACTTAAAATTCGCGGCAAAAGTACATTACAGTTTTTTGCCCCATCGTTTCTCCAACGATTGGCTGGATATTGCGGTTATCGCACGCCCATTTGATACGATTGGTGGCGATTTTTGCAGTATCGTGCCGATCGACGAACGGCATCTTGTGCTTTGTGTTTGCGATGCAGTGGGTCACGGTGTTGCCTCTGCGCTTTATGCCGCCCGTATTAATACATTTGTACTGTCCTACACGTTGCGGCGGGCCAATCCTTGCCAACTCATTACTTCGCTGAACGGATTTTTGTGCCAACAGTTATCTCATGCGGGTATGTACGCTTCATTTTTTATTATTTTTATCGATTGTGACAAAATGGAGTTCCAATATGCCGGTGCGGCGCACCCTCCCGCCTTACACCTAGCGATAAAAAATCGTGAAATAGCCAGATTGGAATCGCAAACAACCTTGTTGGGGATTGAGGACCCGATGCCCGTCTATTGCCCATTAAAAAAGCGCAGCATAGCGGTTGGTGACAAAATCCTCTTGTATACCGATGGCCTCTCGGAAGCGAGGAACAGGGTGGGTGAAGAGTTTGGCGATCGGCGATTGTTGGATTATATGAAGGCTAGCTGTGAGTTAGACAGCACAGCCTTTTCAGAAGGCCTGCTTGCACAGGTCCGCCGCTACGGCGATCATGAGATCAAAGATGACGTTCTGATCATGTGTGTCGATGTAGTTTAGGGCACTTCTATTAATTGATAATTCCTTCTCCCCCCGGGAGAAGGTTAGGATGAGGGGATAATAAAATCAGTGTCTTAGCTTTGTTTACACCCC
>DRJZ01000070.1 GCA_011052015.1 Acidiferrobacteraceae bacterium
CGCTACGTGGATCGGGTACAAGCCGAAACGGGCCAGACGCGGCTCATGTTTATGCAATCCAACGGCGGCTTGATCGATGCCAGCGGGTTCCAGGGTCGCAATAGCATACTCTCCGGTCCCGCCGGGGGCGTGATTGGCGCCATCAAGACCTGCGAACTTGAAGATGCCAACAAAGTGATCGGCTTTGACATGGGTGGCACCTCTACCGATGTCTGCCACTTTGCCGGTGAATTGGAACGTAGCTTCGAGACCGAAGTCGCCGGTGTGCGCATGCGCGCGCCGATGATGTCTATCCACACCGTGGCCGCAGGGGGCGGGTCAATCTTGCACTTCGATGGCTCCCGCTACCGGGTAGGTCCCGATTCGGCGGGGGCCAACCCAGGACCAGCCTGTTATCGGCGCGGTGGACCCCTGACGGTGACCGACTGCAATCTTCTATTGGGCCGCCTGTTGCCAGACTTCTTTCCTCAGGTCTTTGGCACGAGCGGGGATCAGGCGTTAAATAGACGGGTGGTCGAAAAAGAATTTGACAAGCTGGCAGGCCAAATTAGCACCGCCACCGGGCAAACCACCACCCCAACTGCAGTAGCCTACGGCTTTCTACACGTGGCGGTAGAGAACATGGCCGCGGCCATTAAAAAGATATCGGTGCAACGGGGATACGATGTGTCCGAGTATAGCCTGTGTTGTTTTGGCGGTGCCGGGGGCCAACATGCCTGCATGGTGGCCGACGCCCTGGGTATGGACAGGATTCTTATTCACCCTTTGGGCGGCGTGCTCTCGGCCTACGGTATCGGCCTCGCCGACATCCGCATCATGCGTGAAGCGGCCATCGAGAAACCCTTTGAAGACACGCTACTTGCAAAGCTGGATGGGCCCTTCGAAACACTCACGCAGCAGGCCCAAAAAGAACTCGAGGGCAAGACCCTCGGCACCGAACAGGTCCGCGCCGATCGAAAGCTCTATTTACGTTATGCGGGTACCGACACCCCTTTGGCCATAGATCTTTCAGATTACAAAAAAATCATTGCGGATTTTGAAGCCGCCCACAAAAAAAGATTTGGCTTTATAGATCCAGACCGGCAACTGGTGGTGGAATCCATCTCGGTAGAGTTGATTGCCTCGGACAAGCCAAGTGGCAACCACGCCATTGCCAACCCCCTTCATACAGGCAACAACAAACCTGTAGGCAAAAAGACCCGGCTGTATAGCGCGGGGCAATACCATGAGGTCACCGTCTATCATCGCGACCACCTCCCTGCGGGTGAGTCCATAATGGGTCCCACGGTGATTGCCGAGGCCCACAACACCATCATCGTGGAATGCGGCTGGAAGGCCCACGTTTCAAGCCATCAACAACTTATCCTGGAACGTCACACGCCGCGACCCCAACACATCGCCATCGGCACCCAGGTCGATCCGGTGATGCTGGAAATCTTCAACAAGCTTTTTATGTCCATTGCCGAACAAATGGGCTCCACCCTCGCCAACACCAGTTACTCAGTCAACATCAAGGAGCGACTCGACTTCTCCTGCGCCTTGTTTGATGATCAGGGTGCGCTGATTGCCAACGCCCCCCATGTACCGGTGCACCTGGGTTCCATGGGTGACAGCGTGCAACGGATTGTCGATGCCCGTCGTGGCACCATGCACCCCGGTGAGGTCTATGTGCATAACGCGCCCTATAAAGGTGGCACCCATCTCCCGGACATCACCGTCATCACACCTGTTTTCTATCACGATTCATCCGAGCCGGTTTTCTTCGTGGCCTCCCGTGGCCATCATGCCGACATCGGTGGTATTGCGCCGGGGTCCATGCCACCCGATAGTCGATCCATCGAAGAAGAAGGTATCTTGCTGGACAATGTCTTGTTGGTAGAGGACGGGCGATTCAAGGAGCAGACGATCCTTGCGCTGTTCACTGGCGGCGACTATCCAGCGCGCAACCCGGCCCATAACATGGCCGACCTCAAGGCCCAGATCGCGGCCAACGAATGCGGCCTGCAAGAACTGGTTCGCATGGTAGATCACTACGGCATGGCCACCATCCAGGCCTATATGCAGCATGTCCAGGACAACGCGGAGGAATCGGTGCGCCGGGTGATCGATCACCTGGAAGATGGACACTTTTCCTATGCCATGGACAATGGCAGCAGCATTACCGTAACCATCAAGATTGACCACAAGAACCGCAACGCCAGCATCGACTTTAGTGGTACCTCCGCACAACAGGCGGATAACTTTAACGCCCCCGCCTCCATCTGCAAGGCCGCTGTACTCTATGTGTTTCGCAGTCTGGTCGATGACGACATCCCCTTAAACACAGGCTGTCTCAAACCCTTGCGTCTCATCATTCCACCCGGATCCATGCTCAGTCCGGTCTATCCAGCAGCGGTGGCCGCCGGCAATGTGGAAACCTCGCAGTGCATCGTCGACGCACTTTACGCAGCGCTGGGTGTCATGGCGGCGGCACAGGGCAGCATGAACAATTTCACCTTTGGCAATGAGCGTTGGCAATACTATGAAACCCTGTGCGGGGGTACGGGTGCATTGGCCCAATTCGACGGATGCGATGCAGTGCATTCCCACATGACCAATTCCAGATTGACCGACCCGGAAGTATTGGAATGGCGCTTTCCAGTTTTGCTGGAGGAATTTTCTATTCGAAAAAACAGCGGAGGCCAGGGTCAACACGCTGGCGGTAACGGGACACGAAGACGGTTGCACTTTCTCGAACCCATGACTGCGGCCATCCTGTCCAACCGACGCAAGGTTCCACCCACCGGACTCAAAGGGGGCGACCCTGGTCAGGCCGGTAATAATCGCATCGAAAGAGCCGATGGCAGCGTAGAGCAACTCGGATATTGTGCCCAAACGCAGATGCAAGCGGGCGATGTGTTTGTTATAGAAACACCCGGGGGCGGGGGTTATGGGCCTGTCGACGACTAAGCATCCAGCATCCGCACTCCATATAGCGCTTACTCTGACCCTAGATATTTTCGAATAATGCAATAAACTTCATAGGTACTTAACAGCTCGGCTCAGGCGCGCGCCTTTTACGGCGGTCAAGTGCAGCCGTTGGTTATGCCTGTTTTTTCCAACTAACATTGAGTTTTCTATTCGTAGCCACGCAGTCCCTAAGATAAAGATTTATTAGACTTTGATACGGTATTCCCGTTTCCTCAGCCATTTCCTTGAAATACTCAATGACATCTTCTCCCATCCGGATAGTAACCTGCTTCTTTAATTTGGAAGCATAAGGATTCTTACGGCTTTTCATTTTAGAAAAATCATATTCTGCTTTCATAATCTCACCTGGGATAAAACTTGCGTTCAAACCTAGTTGCTTTCCTTGCGGATATGATTCGGATCACTTCACCCGACTTTCGTTCGCAATAACAAACCACGAGAATTCTGGACTGAATGCTTAGACCAAGCATGATGAAGCGTTCTTCTTCCTTAGAGTGATCTTCATCATAAAATTGAACTGCATTTTCATCGAAGAAAACTGACTGGGCTTCCTCAAAAGAAACGCCATGCTTCTTTTGATTTGCCTTATCCTTCCCTGGATCGCACTCAAACCTGATCATACATACATTGTATTTACTTTGTATTTACATGTCAAGCGGGCATAACACCCAAGCTGTGCGGCGGCACGGGTGCATCGACACAGTTTGATGGATACGATGCCGTGCATTCCCATATGACCAATTCCAGGTTGACCGACCTGGAAGTATTGGAATGGCGCTTTCCGGTTTTACTGGAGGAATTTTCTATTCGAAAAAACAGCGGCGGCCAGGGTCAACACGCTGGCGGTAACGGGACACGAAGACGGTTGCGCTTTCTCGAACCCATGACCGCTGCCATCCTCTCCAACCGGCGCAATAAAGAATTAGCAAAGAATTAGGGTCAGACTCGATTTAGATGCCCTGTATAGAGAGTGGAAAAACGCGAGAAATAAATTCAAAAATCGAGTCTGACCCTAATTCTCCTTGACATCAAACGACTGTTATTTCAAAAGCCGCCACGACCATTCAATCAACGTCCGAGGCCACTATATTCTAAACTGCGGGGCAAACCAAAGAATGGGACTGATAAGTGATTTAAGTATACTGTCCCCGGAATTCCTTCCTCCAGACCTTACCTCGCGACAACGCCCTTGTCCTTTCGCTAACCTTCGGCTCTGCGATTACCTGGTATCAGAACTTTCATCTGACTAGTTAAGTGCCATGCCCGGCATACACGCCTCACATCACCGATAGCAAAAAGCAGAACGAGGAACGAGCGACGCTTTTTGATGTCCGAGTGCATGTGATTGACACCTTACCTCGTCACACATGTTGCAAGGCAATGAATCACCTCTTTCCCGTCCTCATATGCTTGAACTACTTCTTCATATGTAGCCATTATGTTTACCGTTCCTTTATGTGCAAAATCATTTCTCCATGTAATGAGGTTGCTATACGAGTTAACTATATCGCGGTGATTGGCTTGTAAATAGCTTTTAGCCCTCTCATCTAGTTTCCTTTGAAATCTAGTTTTGTACTTGATTCCGAATCTCTTTATATATTCATCCTTAATAATAACTAACTTTATCCTTCCATTTATTCGATCAAAGTATGATTCTGTAAAATTTCCCAGCACTTTATGTTTCTTGTTAGCAAACTCTATAAATATATCCTTTATTGCCATTTCGTAAACAGTGACAGCAACAACCGAAATAAACCCTACATATTTCGCCTTTAGCAAGGAATCTGCAATAGTAGGTACTATGCTAGTCAGATGATTTACAACATCGTCCGCATGCTGGAAATGGTCTATGTAGGCCACTAGTCTAGCCTATGAGATAGTCTTTGACTTTTTTAATGCGGCTTCTAACTGTCTTCGTGTCAGTTGTGTTTATTCTGGTGTATTCGTCGAACTCATCATCTTCTAATAATCTGCGATAGTTGTTTTCAAGATTCTGGATATCTATTTTTTTGTTATGCTCTATCAATACGCACATAACCGAATCAAGTGCCGAGACATTCAACGGCCCCCTTAGATGAAACGGCTTGTCACCTAGTGAGTCAACCACCATCTCTGTGACTTTACCGAAAATATCCATAAAATTAGTCGCCTTTCTAGTTGTGCCTGAGTCGTGTTTTTTCATGGCCTTATTCAGAAACTCCTTCATCGGTTTTTCATACTCAACATATGCACCAACAAGCGAAAATACTCTCAAAAGAAGTTCGACATCTTTTTGATGTTTGTCTAGATATGATTTCCCAAGTATTTTTCTCCAGTAAATATCTTTATTTGCCTCTTTTAACAGCCTATTAAACCCGCCGCGAAACACGCAGTTTCTTATTTCTTGTGGTTTTAGTGGTGTGCCGCCGGTGTTAAGCCGCTCGAAAATGTGATACGCGCTTGTGCTTTCTCCAGTCGGATTTAATTGCCGAATATTTACAGCTCTTAATACTGCCTGCTTTAGTTTTCGTTGGTCAACTTCGTCAAGGTCTTCAAATCGTTGGTTATAATATGGGCTATTCTCGGGTAGGCCAGACAAACGAAACACTTGTCTTTTTCCCTGTGTACTTTCTTTTCCAAAGTAACCCTCGAAAAAAAACACTACACTTAATATCCGCTGTTGCCCGTCAATAACTAAGTTCTTATTATCTTCATCTATGTAGAAAAAAACCGGCGGAACTGGCAATCCACATAGAAATGAGTCAATTAGTAATGCTGATTGGCGCATCGTCCATACGAACTCACGTTGATAGTCGGGGATTAATATGTCCCCGTCCTCCCACATTTGCTCAATTCCAGAAAGAGTAAAGTCCGAGGGATAGCTGGCAATATCATAATTTATTACGACACTCTCATCTTCTTGTTCTTCTTCAACGGATAAATCTTCTTCTGAAAATTGATCAGCCATTTCGGCTCTCCTGAATGTAAATGTGTATTGCTTGTTGCGTATAACAGTTGCAAGAAAATAGGTAGAGTAGAGGACAGGCTGCCATAACCGTAGTCCCGGCCTATCTGTTGCCGCCCCTTTCGTCTAGCGGTGCCTCAATAGCCGCGTCCAAAAATACGGTCTTGTCTTCCCCCTTCCCCCATTATTGACGATACGGCTGGGCTGGGCCGCGCCGGAAATTCTTTAGGCTTATTATGCCGCGATACCTTCAACTGTCAAATGACGAACGTCAGTTCGCTGGCTCGCATGTTCAAAGGTGATTGCGCAGACATTCCCCTGGGCATCAA
>DRJZ01000071.1 GCA_011052015.1 Acidiferrobacteraceae bacterium
AACCACAGCAGCTTGTCGGTGTTGAAACTGGACGCGGCCTTGTTGACGTCTTTAATATCGAAAAGCTGGGTGAGTTCGTCCAGCGAAAAAATCTCTTGATCACCATAAGACCAGCCCAGGCGCACCAGATAATTGAGCAGGGCCTCCGGCAAAATACCCTGTTCCCGGTACTGCATCACACTCACCGCACCATGGCGCTTGGACAAACGACTGCCGTCATCACCCAGGATCATGGGGACATGGGCATAACGGGGTGGTTCGGCGTCCAGTGCCCGTAGGATATTGATCTGTCTTGGGGTGTTATTGAGATGGTCGTCACCACGAATGACATCGGTGATGCCCATGTCCAGGTCGTCCACCACCACCGTCAAATTATAGGTAGGTGAACCGTCCGTGCGACGAATGATCAAGTCATCCAGCTCGGCGTTGTCGTAGGCCACCTTGCCCCGCACCCGATCATCCACCACCACCCCACCGTCGTCCGGGTTACGGAACCGAATCACGTGGGGGACATCTGGCCCGACTTCCCGGCCACGGCAATGGCCGTCATAGCGGGGCTTAGCCTTGCGTGTCATCTGTTCTTCCCGGAGGGTATCCAAGCGTTCGCGGGAACAATCGCAGCGATAGGCCAGGCCCTTGGCCATCAGCTCACCGATGGCCGTGTTATAACGCTCAAAGCGGTGGGTTTGGTAGATGGGGCCCTCGTCGTAGTCCAGGCCCAACCAGGTCATGCCCTCTAATATGGCGTTTACCGACTCATCGGTGGAACGCTCCCGGTCCGTGTCCTCAATCCGCAACACGAATTTACCGCCGTGACGGCGGGCGTGCAGCCAGGAAAACAGGGCGGTACGGGCACCCCCCACATGGAGATAACCCGTGGGACTGGGGGCAAATCGAGTTCTTACCGTCATTGGATCGTAGAATCAGCGTTTATGGAAGGATAAACCGCCGGTATTCTAATGCACTTAGGGCCTGGGTGCACCGTGAAGTTCGGGTTTGACCGGCTCCGGGGATAACCTGAGGATGATGCTCTCAATATCTGGCATGGTTACTCAACTTTTTCTGAATGCCTCCAAAAACTCGTCCCGCGATATGCCCGCCTGATTACAGATAGTGCACAGCGTAGAGCCCTTGATATTCTTATGGTTGGGCATGGTTAATGGCGTAGTAGTGCCGTCGCTGTTCTCTCGTTTCATGGCGATATGCTCATGTTCCCGAACCATTTTGAACCCAAGTGCTTCCAGCGCCTTAATAACCTTCCGCTTCGGCGCATCAATGGGAAACTTCGGCATCAAACAGCAACCCTGGTCTCGGTAACAAATGCCTCCAGTGCCGGATCATCGGTTTCGATCAACTCCTTTCCGAATGTTTTCATATGGAACTGAATTGCGGAACGCACATCGGCAAGCGCCTCATCGTAGGTCTCCCCCTCGCCGACAACGACACCTTTCAAACCAAGTGGGTAGGCAACATAGCCTTCGGCGTGTTTCTCGATAACGACCTTGAACTCTTTATTCATGACATATCCTCACTGTATTCAACCGTGTAGGGTGCGCCGTACGCATCAGTATATCCAGTTCACAAATTATCCACCTTCTCCCTCGCGAGAACCACAACTTTTCCTCAACACCAGGTTATGCCCTCTAATATGTCGTTCACCGACTCATCGGTAGAACACACCCGGTCGGTATTATCAATCCGCAGCACAAACTTACCGCCGTAACGGCGGGCATGCAGCCAGGAAAACAGGGCAGTGCGGGCACCCCCACACGGAGATAGCCCGTGGGGCTGGGGGCAAATCGAGTTCTTACCGTCATTGGATCGTAGAATCAGTGTCTGTGGGAGGGATAAGCCGACGGTGTTCTAATGCACATACGGCCTAGGTGCACCGTGAAGATCGGGTTTGACCGGCTCCGGAGATAACCCTAGAATCCCGTCTCTCCAGACCGGTCAAACCGGGCGATTAGCTCAGCGGGAGAGCACTGCCTTCACACGGCAGGGGTCACTGGTTCGATCCCAGTATCGCCCACCATATTTTCAAAGGGTTACACACTAAATACAAATTCCCTTTGATTACCAGTGTGACCAGAATGTGGCCAACTTGTGCCACACCATCTACATTCTGCACGAATAAACCCAGCAAAATGGCACCCCCTCTGACTGGTGCCACATGCCCTCACAAGACAAGGCGTTGTCGAACCGAGGCCGCAATATTTGTGGATTTCCCCGCGCTCATAAGAAGTGCCTCCAGATAAGGCCTCATCACTTTTTCAACGCGGCAGATTCTGGCGTATTTGATCAGCTTGTCCGGACTGGTTGTCTTTTGGGATTTGTAGAGTTTAAGAGCTTCCAGAACCACATCTATCCCCAGCTTGTTGCGATACTTGAAGCAATCGGCCAGTGTTTTTTCAGAACTATAAATCCGGACAGACACATCGTCGATACGGTGGGTTTCAATACCGGCCTTAAAGGCATCACCCGAAAATTTATAGGCATGCACCGGCGGCGAGTCGAGCGACGGCATCCGTGCCCCCCTGGGCACGGCCACCGACACCGCGTGGGGGATCTGGGTAGTCATGCCATGGTGCGACAGAGCTGAAATGAGGCATATCACGGCATTGGGGAAGCGCAGGCTCACCGTCACCAGATCCGGGTTGCTGATGGGGGGTAGCGCCGCCAAGCGGTAAACCCCCCTGGACACCTGCTCGAGATCACCATTGTCACGCATCCTATACAGGGTATAGCGGGATATCCCGTGCCTAATGGCCTCGCTCATACGGAGCTGCCCACCATGCTTGCGGAATATCTGCTCGGGGGACAGTGCGTTCTTGACTACAGACATATTGTTACCATTAATCTTCTAATGGTAACAATATGTCTGATATACAACATAAAATCAAGGCTAACGAGCGAGATGTGACAATGGCAACCTTCAGAAAACGCGGTCCTACCAGTGGCAGGCCCAGGTCTGAAAAAAGGCCGCTCTCGCCCATCCCTGGGCTTCGCGGCATTGGAACATCCTGTCCGGCAGGCCATCCCCTTCAAAGCAAAACCGTTTGACGCGCGCACGGCCGCGGGAACCTGGGCGCGCAAAACAGGGTCGGATGCGAAAAATGAGTCCGCATCTTATTTCTGGGTAGTGTATATAAATGCTGCACTCCTCAGGTAAACTAATGCCGTAAAATTCAGACCCATCACCAAATAATAGACCTGTCCGCGGAATAAAGAGCATGGGGAAACGTAGCGATACCGACAAAGCCATACGCAACATTATGAATTGGGCGGACCGGCCCGAGTGGTCGGAGGAACGGGCGACTGTATTCGACGCCCATCTTGCCCCTGTTTGCGACCACATTGACATTAGCCGGGAAGAACTCAGCCAGGAACTTGCAGAGCACGGTTACGGAGGCATGCTGTTTGGTATCATGTTCGAGGACTTTGTCAGCCGCCATTTATCACCGGATGACAGGAACATCATCGACGATTACCTGAAGCGTCGTGGCTGGCGCGAGAGTGTTCACGGCCGCCGCTATCTGCAACAGCTACGAGATTCCGTGCTCTCCCTCTACGAGGTGGTTGAGGTTTCCCCCGGCCATCATTGTGACTTGCGTGACCTGGTGCGTGACAGCAAGATTATCCGTGTCCATGAACACATGGGCACGCAGAATCTCGTCAAGTGGGACCGGATCGCGGCCCGGGTGTTGAATACAAATGGCAAGCTAACCTTTTCCGGTGGCATCCTGCCGTTTCCCCAGGAGGCGGCACAAAGCCTGCTCAAGATGCTGACGAAGTCGCGAAAACAATTCAATAAAGGGCTCTCGCGGGTAGCCGGCAAGGAGACCGTGGCCAAAATGTTGGCACCAGAAGGCCTGGATGAACGATTTCTGGAGGACGCCTGCCCTGCCTTCACCTCCGTCTGGCTCACGCATACACTGGAACGCCTGCACGCACCGTTGCCTGAAATGGTCAATCGCGATGGCGAGGCACTGATGTTTACCGAGACCCGCTTTCCATTTCTCGCGGAACATTTTGCCCAAATCACGCAACGCCTGGACGCCGAGCCCGAATGGAAAAGGGATAATCCGAATGAACACACCTGGATTTGCTTGTCGGAGCCTGAAAAGAAAGACAACAACGCCAAACAAGGACTTTCTATCGACACTTTACGAGACGGTCAACACTTGATCAGCGGCACACTGGAACTGCAATCGGCCGTGCTGATCCTCTCCACCAACTCCATGGAACGGACGGAGCGGGGAAAGAATGCACTGGAAGCCATCCTGCACGGTCTCATCGGGCCAGCCCTGAGCAAGCTTCAGACGCCTGAACAACTGATGGCGGAGAATAAAAACCGCCAACAAGACGATAGCAATCGGGAACCGACAGATACCATTGACCCGGAAATTGCCGCTGAGATTGTCCACAACACCCTGGATAAACACTACCGCCAGTGCCTGGATGAACCCATTCCCGTACTTGATAACAAATCCCCACGGCAATGCACAAGGAGCAAAAAGGGGCGGGAAAAGGTCATCGAGTGGCTAAAACAACTGGAAAACAACGAACTACGCCGCGCCGCCGGTCAGGGACAAGCCCCCTACGATACCAGCTGGATGTGGGATGAACTGAAACTGGCCAAATACCGAAATTAGCGCACCTGGCCATCATAATTGTCGTCAAACCGGACAAAGTAATTGACGCGAGACACCTGCGGCATATCTTCGCCAGCCCGGCACCCGATTTAAAAAGAACCCGTCCTATGGCTTCCATGTAAACGCCGCCGCCAAGCCCTGCAGGGTCATGGTGGGCTTGATGGCATCATGCGGGATCAATAAATACGTCCAGGGCTTGCCACCGTGTTGTTGTTCATGTTCCGTCGCATGCTTGCACCATTCGAACGCGGCGCGGGCTTTGGCCTGTACGTCATCGTCTTGCATGGCGTTGGCTGCCTTGGGTTCGCACAGGTACTTAGCGGATGCTGTCTCCAACACAAAATCCGGCTCGTACTCTGACTGCCTATGCGAATAATGAATACGAAAATGCCCTTCGGCGGGCTTAAACCATTTTAGGTGGTCCTGTTCGTCTTCGAGCAGGATAGCAAAGCGGCGCTCAGAGTCGGAATGGAACCGCTGGGTGGGATACAGACAGTGCTTAAAGCCGTTGAACAACATGCCCCGGATCTTCTGCCGGTCCTCGACCGGATCACGGAAATACCGAATATTTTCAATCGAAGGAATCGAAAAATTACCCGGTCGCAGGGCCATGAATCCCTTGCTGACCTGCGCCTCGTAGTCGGTGGCCTTTTCCCAGTAGTGGCCCTGCATCTGCGAATGAATCAGCTCCCCCAGTTGTTGCTGGTGGTA
>DRJZ01000072.1 GCA_011052015.1 Acidiferrobacteraceae bacterium
TCTTTGCCCAGGGTCTCGGCGGCATCGCTGGTCCACTGACGCGCATCACGGGCAATGTTGCCAAACTGATGGGCGACCACATCGCCTACATAGTGGGAAGCAATTTCTTCCCAGTCGATATCGAGTTTTTTTAAAATGTGGCTAAAACGCCGACCCAAGGCAGTATCGCCTTCGATCAGAATCTCCCGTTTAAAAAAAAGATCGGTATCACTCTCGCTGGTGGCCAACTTGGCAAAGGCGAAGGCCGAACCGGTGAGGGTGACATCTGGCGCTTTGTCCCATTCGTGGCTCATCCGAAAACCGCCGCCGAAGGGACGGATATAAAATTTTAGTGACGAGTCTTTGAGACGGATGAGGACCACCTTACCGTCAAGATCGGCAAACCGCTCCAGGGTTTCGGGATCAAGCCGCAGGAGTCGGTTACTCAGCTCTTCGGCGATGCTGGTGAGTATGTTGGTCATTTATACTAGTTTTTGCCGCAAAGATGCTAAGGCGCAAAAAGAAAATATTTCCCCTCTCCCTCCGGGAGAGAGCAGGGTGAGGGAGTCATACATTGATAAGACATAATTTTTTATCCCCCTCATCCTAACCTTCTCCCTGAGGTAGAAGGGACTATCTATATAATATGAGTGATTATTTATTAAGCGAGCATCTTTTCTTTGCGGCGAGAATTAATATTTAAACCCTTTGTGCAGGGCGACGATGCCACCAGCGAGGTTGTGATAGGACACCCGCTCAAAACCGGCGGTCTGCATCATTTCTTTCAAGGTTTCCTGGTCCGGATGCTTGCGAATGGATTCAGCCAGATAGCGATAGCTATCTTCGTCATTGGCAATGACGCGCCCGAGCAGGGGCAGCACGTTAAACGAATAGGCATCATAGAGTGCATTCAGGCCGGGTAAGGTGGGATGAGAGAACTCCAGCACCAGTAAACGTCCACCGGGGACCAGCACCCGGTACATGGAGGCCAGGGCCTCGGGTATATGGGTGACGTTACGCAGGCCGAAGGCAATGGTGATGCAATCAAAACTGTTGCCGGCAAAGGGCAAACATTCCGCATTGGCCTGCATGTAGCTCACGTTGCCCACCACGCCTGCGTCCACCAGGCGTTCACGGCCACGCAAGAGCATGGCAGCGTTGATGTCCGCCAGGATGACCGATCCGCTATTTCCGACCCGCTTGGCAAACGCCCGGGTAAGATCCCCAGTACCACCGGCCACATCCAATACCTGCTGCCCGTGGCGCACACCACTTTGGCCGATAGTGAAACGTTTCCACAACCGATGCGCGCCCAGGGACATCAGATCATTCATGACATCATACTTGCCTGCCACGGATGAAAACACCTCCCCCACCAGACCGGCCTTGTCGGCCTCGGGAACCTGGCGGTAACCAAAGTGGGTGGTACCGTCCTGGTGCTCGTTCTGGTCTTTACCCTGGGGCATGGCGATCAATCGACGACCTTACGTTGATAGCCGGCCTCTTCAAGACGTTCCAAATAGCGCTTCCAGTTGGCCTCTTGTTTAGACCCCAACCGGTAAAGGGTATCCCAAGGATAGATGCCGGTGCTGTGGCCATCGTCAAAATGCAGGGCAATGGCATATTGTCCCACCGGCTCGATTTGTTCGATATTTACCTTCTCCTTACCGACCTGCAACACCTCCTGACCGGCGCCATGACCTTGTACCTCCGCCGAGGGCGAGTAAACCCGCAGGTATTCACAGGGCAACTCAAAGTGTTTACCATCTTCAAAGGTAATCGCCAACATGCGGGATTTTTTGTGGAGTTTGATGTCTGTGGGGCGATGCTCTGACATAATTACACCTACGAAATAACAGGGAACTCGGGCTTGTGGGCAGGGGGTGGGGAGTATACCGCTTTTCTTCAAAACCCGCCCTGTCACCAAACTGTAATATATTTAGTATGAAATAGGCGTCTATTTCACAGATGTTACACCCATGAACCATAAAATATTAATCGTCGAAGATGAGCGCCCGGTCAGGGAGATGATCCGCTTTGCGTTGGAACGAACCGGTTTTGAGGCACAAGAGGCCACTGATGGCCGCCAGGCATTGGCCATGGTCACCGATAATACCCCCGATCTGATCCTGCTTGACTGGATGTTGCCTGATTTGAGCGGTATTGAGCTCGCACGCCGCTTTAAAAAGGACGATCACACCCGGGATATCCCCATTATTATACTGACGGCACGGGCAGAAGAAGACGATAAAATCGTCGGCCTCGACGCCGGGGCGGATGATTATGTCACCAAACCATTTTCACCCAGAGAACTGATTGCCCGTATCAAGGCAGTGATTCGGCGTAGTTCTGCCACAGCCAGCGGTGAACCCATCACCCACAAAGGACTGTCGCTAGACCCGGAGAGCCACCGTGTACTGGCCAAAGATGATTCCGTCGAGATCGGTCCCACCGAGTTTCGCCTGTTGCAATTTTTCATGTCCCACCCGGAACGGGTATACAGCCGGGGGCAATTGTTAGACAGAGTCTGGGGAAGCAATGTCTATATTGAAGAACGTACCGTGGATGTGCATATACGACGCCTGCGAAAATGCCTCGCACCGTACGGGTATGACCATTTTATCCAGACTGTACACAGTGTTGGCTATCGGTTTTCGTCGCAGGGATAACTCAATTGAACAGTTGGTCTGAAGAATTCTGGCGCCTCACCGGCCTGATAACACTGTGCCTGATTCTTGGCCTGGTCTTTGATGAAATCGTGCTGCTGCTCATTATTGGCGGCACCCTCTACCTCGGGTGGCATGTGTTCAATCTGTATCGACTGGACCGCTGGCTACGTGGCGCCAGCCACACCACACCCCCTGAAGCCCGTGGCATCTGGGGGGAAATCTTTCACCATTTTTACCTTCTGCAGAAAGGCAACCGCGAACGTAAGGAAAAACTGACAGCCATGCTGGACCGCTTTCAGCAACTCACCACTGCCATGCCCGATGGCACGGTGGTACTGAATGCCAAGGGGGCAATCGAATGGTTTAACGATGCAGCGGGCCGTCTCTTGGGGCTGCGCCACCAGGATGCAGGCCAACACATCGTTAACCTGGTGCGGCACCCCGCCTTCCTGGACTATCTGGAACAGCATGATTTTACCGAACCCCTGGAGCTGAATTCACCCACCGACGAAAAACGCAGTCTGCAAATTCATGTGATCCCCTATGGCCGGGACCAACGTCTGATCGTGGCACGTGATGTGACTCAATTACAACGACTCGAACAGATGCGCAGGGATTTTGTTGCCAATGTTTCACATGAGTTGCGTACCCCATTGACTGTTGTTGCCGGCTACCTGGAAACACTTGCCGATGACAGTGATGTCCAGACTCATACCCTATGGGGCCAATCCCTCAAAGTGATGCAGGAACAAAGCGACCGTATGCGGCATATCGTCGAAGACCTGTTGTTACTTGCCAAACTTGAAGGCAGTAATACACCCCCTCCCCATGACCCGGTATCGGTCCCATCAATGCTCGCCGGCATCCGCGAAGATGCTGTGAATTTGGCCGCGAAGAAAGGGCACCGCATCAAACTCGACATGGACGAAAATTTGTGGCTATACGGCAATGAACAACAACTGCGTAGCGCCTTTTCCAACCTGATATTTAACGCCATTCGCTACATGTCGGACCCAGGCACCGTCACCATCACCTGGCATAGCGCCAACGGTGGGGCACAACTTGATGTACAGGACACGGGCATCGGCATTGCCGCCCATCATATTTCCAGGCTCACCGAACGATTTTATCGGGTGGATGTGGGCCGATCACGGGAGACGGGGGGCACCGGCCTGGGACTCGCTATCGTCAAGCATGTCCTTAGCCGCCACCGGGCCACCCTGAAAATCCACAGCAAGCCTGAGCAAGGCAGCACCTTTAGCTGTCGTTTCCCCTCTCATGCGATCATGCACCATAACAACACAGCCAGTCCACAGCCTGTCACGAAATAGTCACAAACCGTTCACACATCTGTCATCAACCGGTTGCATACTTATCACCTACCCTAACCCTAGATTTATCAGGAGTCATTACGACAATGAAACTTTACAAACTTATTACCGGCCTGGGATTCAGCGCTTTGCTGGCCAGTGGGTCCGTCTTGGCTGAAACCAAGGTCGACAAAGCAATTGCCGACTACAGTAAAGTCAGTGGTGTATCCGGCAATCTGTCCAGCGTTGGCTCTGATACCCTGGCCAACCTCATGACCTTGTGGGCCGAGAAATTCAAACACCTGTATCCTAATGTCAACATACAGATTCAGGCCGCCGGTTCTTCTACTGCCCCACCTGCCTTGACCGAGGCCACATCCAACCTCGGCCCCATGAGCCGCAAGATGAAGGCCAAAGAAATCGCCGCCTTCGAAAAGAAATACGGCTACAAACCCACCCCTATCCGGGTGGCTATTGATGCCCTGGCGGTCTATGTGCACAAAGACAACCCCATCAAGGGCATGACCTTCAAAGAGGTTGATGCGGTATTCTCCTCCACCCGCAAGTGTGGCGGCCCCAAAGGCATCACCCGTTGGGGCGGCCTGGGGCTGACCGGTGCCTGGAGTGATCGCAATATCCAGGTTTATGGCCGCAACTCGGTATCCGGCACCTACGGTTACTTCAAAAAGAAGGCCCTCTGTAAAGGTGACTACAAGAATACCGTCAACGAACAGCCCGGTTCTGCCTCTGTCGTACAGTCGGTATCCACTTCCTTAAATGGCATCGGCTACTCCGGCATCGGCTACAAGACCTCTGGGGTCAAGGCTGTGCCACTGACCAAAAAAGACGGGGCGCCTTTCGTTGCTGCGACACCTGAAAAGGCTCTCAGCGGTGAATACCCATTGGCGCGCTTCCTGTATGTCTATGTCAACAAGGCACCGAACAAGGCACTGACGCCATTGGAGAAACAGTTTCTGACCATGGTGCTCGCCAAGTCCGGTCAACAGGTTGTCGTAAAAGACGGTTATATCCCGTTGACGGCTAAAATTGCGAAGGAAGAACTGGCCAAACTGAACTAATGCTCCGAACATAACAAGAATACCAAAGCTGTTATTAACGCCCCCGAAAGGGGGCTTTTTTTGTGCATTTTTCAACTGCTCTCGGACCCGAATGGTACTTAAGGGCACTTCTATTAATCCCCTCTCCCTCTGGGAGAGGGCGAGGGTGAGGGAATAAAACAAAGATAAGTTATTGATTTTAATATCCCCTCATCCTAACCTTCTCCCGGAGGGAGAAGGGATTATTAATTAATAGAAGTGCCCTTAACTTAATTCTGTGTGGAAAATCTCGTACTGAAGCGATTACTAATTTTCAAGCCAAGCTGACACAACCTTGTCATACTGATTGGATAACCTGCTAGATGGTTAACACGCCGAATAGCAATAAGCCTTATGGAAACTGCACAAAACATCTCCAGCCTAACCCTGGACGTCACACCTATCTCACCACAGGATACGGTGAGCGATGTGGCGGAAAAATTTCTCGCCAAAAAATACAGCCAATTTCTTTCTCTGCCAGTTGTTGATGGCACGACACCCGTGGGAATCATCAGCCGTTATGGGTTAATGAATATTTTCATACGCCTGTACGGACGTGAACTCTATGGTAAACGGCCGATCCGGGAACTCATGAATCCCCGGCCATTGGTTATCGAAATCGACGAGACCCTCACCAGGGCCAGCCAACAAATCACTGAGAACATTCAGTTTCCGGTCACCGAGGATTACATCGTAGTGCAAAATGGTGCATACCGGGGTCTGGGTGTCGTGGTCAATCTGCTCAAGGCCATGGAACACCAGGTGGCCCGTCACAGCGACGATTTATCAAAGGCCTATCAACAACTCCAGTCATCCCAGAGCCAACTCGTGCAATCCGAGAAAATGGCGTCGTTGGGTCAAATGGTGGCCGGGGTCGCCCACGAGATCAATACCCCGCTCGGCTATGTCCGCAACAACGTCGATCTGGTCAAGGCCGTGTTTAACGATCTGCGCAAGCTGACCGGCGCCTACGCCGAATTAAGTCAGGCCTTGGT
The DNA here is from genome assembly GCA_011052015.1 of Acidiferrobacteraceae bacterium. Classification (GTDB taxonomy): domain Bacteria; phylum Pseudomonadota; class Gammaproteobacteria; order HyVt-429; family HyVt-429; genus HyVt-429. The sequence continues at coordinate 6,051 of DRJZ01000072.1, forward strand.
CTCGGATTCCATCAGTGAAGATCAGCTATGCGAAATCATGGCACGGGTCGAGACCCTGGTCAGAGAACTTAACCCTGCCGACCAAATAAAAGACATTGAGACCATCCTCGAGGATACGATTTACGGCACCGAGCAAATTAGCGAGCTTGTCATCAACCTGAAGAACTTCAGTCGACTCGACCAAGCGAAGCTAACCGACATTAATATCAATGAATGCTTGGAAAGTGTCCTGGTAGTGGGACGCAACGCAATCAAATATAAGGCTGATGTCATCAAGCAATTCGGCGACATACCCAAAATTTCCTGTTCCCCATCACAGATTAACCAGGTTTTTCTCAACTTGGTCACCAACGCAGCACAGGCCATTGAGGAACACGGCCAGATTGTGATCAAGACACTTGCCGACGAACAGAATGTTTATGTGGTGATAGAGGATAACGGCAAGGGTATAACCGAAGAGGTGTTACCAAAAATCTTTGATCCGTTTTTCACAACCAAAGAAATCGGGCAAGGCACTGGCCTGGGTCTGGCAATCAGTTACCAAATCATCGACCAACACGACGGCAAAATTACCGTCTCATCAAAACCAGGCGAAGGTTCACGCTTTACAGTGGTGTTACCACAACAATCTATCGCATTTCAAAAAACAGGCTAGACAATCATGGTCATGCACATTTCGGACGAGACACAAGCCAGCAACACAAAACTAACCGCCTTATTTGTCGATGATGACGAACGTATCTTGCGATCCTTGCACATGCTATTCAGGAACGAGCTCAATGTCATCACCGCGACCAGCGGCCATGAGGCCATTGAGCATATCCAATGCACACCTGTGCACGTTGTTGTGAGTGACCAGCGTATGCCCGGCATGATGGGCATCGAACTGTTGCGAAACGTCAAGGCGATCTCACCCAACACCATACGTATTCTACTGACCGGATACTCCGAACTTACCGCAATCGTCGGTTCCGTCAATGACGGCGAAATCTTTCGTTTTATCAACAAACCCTGGGACCCACAGGAGATTCGTAAAACGGTCAGGAAGGCGGCCGAGATTGCCAAGCAGCTTGAACGCACCCACTATCTCAACACCCATCCATTGCAAAACCTTGAACCAAACGTCAATAAACTGGGCGTTCTGGTTATCGACAATGATGAAACCACTTTGGACATGGTCAGAAAGATCGTCGAACCCGACCATTTTGTAGTCTGGGGAAACTCCCTGGATCAGGCCTTTGAATTACTGACCTGCCACAACATCGGCATCGTTGTATCAGAATTGAAGCTCAATGGCCACGACACGTCTGCGGCCATTAAAATGCTCAAACGTTACAAGCCAGGCATCCTGACCGTAATCACCACCTCTTTCCAGGACACCACAACCCTGATTGAACTGATCAACGAGGGACAAGTCTATCGCGTCTTACCCAAACCCCTACGTCAAGGTCTTTTAGAAATCAGCCTTCAATCCACACTTCGCCAACATAGACTAGTGGACCGGACGCCCCAACTGGTACGCCGTTATCAGGTGGAGACGCCACACAACAAAGCCCTCAGTGTATCGACCCGCATCATGGGGTATCTACGAAAAATACAGCAACACACACAAAACCCTTCAGCTGTGGCCTGATTGGCCTGTTTTTGTCCCACCATCGCTGTCTGGAAACAGCGCGCTATATCGATAAATTCAGACCGGATTTGTTCGGGGTTTCTTTAGCAAAATTGCCATAAAGATGTAAACCATCTGTCATAACTACTGTGCATAGTCGCCGCATGGATAACCGTAATGTCGTGACGATGAAGCCACTTAAGTTTAGGTCCATCTGGATTTCAGACATCCATCTCGGCCACCGGGCCTGTAAGGCCGAATTTCTTCTTGATTTTCTCAAGCACACCCGTTGTGAACAGCTTTACCTGGTCGGTGATGTTATCGACCTGTGGAATATGAAAAACGGCTGGTACTGGCCACAAAGCCATAACAATGTAATCCGCAGCATCCTGGGTAAGGCCAAGCGCGGCACCAAGGTGACCTATATTCCCGGTAACCACGACGAAATGTTCCGGAACTACACGAACACCTCGTTTGGTGAGGTTGATATTGTCGCCGAGGCGATTCACGAAACCGCCGACGGTCGGCAATTGCTGGTTCTGCATGGGGATGAATTCGACTCCATCGTCAAACACAACAAATCAATCGCCCACCTGGGCAGCCAGGCCTATGATTTCCTGCTTTGGGTGAATCACTACATCGATATGTTCAGGCGCAAACTGGGGTTTCCCTATTGGTCACTGGCCACCTATCTTAAACACAAGGTGAAAAACGCAGTTAAGTACATCAGTAATTTTGAGAAGGCGGTTATCCACGAAGCACGACGACGCAAAGTGGACGGTCTGGTATGTGGCCATATCCACAAGGCCGCCATCAAAGAATACGAAGGGATCTTGTACTGCAACGACGGCGACTGGGTGGAAAGTTGCAGCGCGCTCGTCGAGCACCATGACGGGACCCTGGAAATCTTGAACTGGACCGATACCGATAAATTCAAAGAGGAACTCCATTCCATTGAGAATAATAATCGTCGCGGACGCCTGGTATCCGCAAATTAACGGGGTTGTCCGGACCCTGGACCAGACCCGGCTGGAACTGGAAAAAAAAGGTTACTCCGTGTTGATGGTGACACCTAATTTATTCCACACCGTGCCATGCCCCACCTATCCTGAAATCCGTCTGGCGATCCGGCCAGGACCGAAGGTAGGCAGACTCATCGAACACTTCAGGCCTCAGGCGATACATATCGCGACGGAAGGCACCCTGGGCATGGCGGCACGCCGCTACTGCTTGAGGACCAGACGTCCATTCACGACCTCGCTTCACACACGCTTCCCGGAATACGTCAACCTGCGCAGTGGAATTCCGGTGCGTTGGGGTTACGCTTGGTTGCGCCACTTCCATCGTCCAGCGGCCAGAACCCTGGTGACGACACCCTCCCTTAAACAAGAGCTGACCGGCAAAGGTTTTACGCACCTCGAGGTCTGGGGGCGCGCTGTGGACACCACACTATTCAAACCTTATACCAAGGTAACATTGTCCGGTCGGGGTCCGATTTTTATGTACACCGGCCGGGTGGCGGTGGAAAAAAACCTTGAGGCCTTCTTAAAATTACACTTACCAGGAACAAAATACATCGTGGGTGACGGGCCGGACCTGAAAAAGCTTAAGGCCCGCTATCCGGATGTTCACTTTACCGGCTACAAAACCGGCGCCGAATTGGCTCGTCACTACAGCGCCGCCGATGTGTTTGTCTTCCCCAGCCTGACCGACACCTTTGGCCTGGTGATCCTTGAGGCCATGGCCTGTGGTCTACCGGTCGCCGCCTATCCGGTACAAGGCCCCAAATACATTATCCAGCAGGGGATCACCGGTTATATAGATGAGGACCTCCGAGAGGCGGCACTGATGGCGCTGAAGCTTGACCGCAGCCAATGCCGTGCCTTTGCCGTACAAATGTCCTGGAAGGAAAATACCGAACGCTTCCTGCAATGGCTGTCTTACACCTCCGACCAAACTACGGGGACAGCAAACAAATCATCAAAATCATCTGTCGAGTTCACTTGAGCCCACCAGCAAAATCACATCCGGGATCATCTCCACCTGCACCGGCAGCTGGGTCAAGACATCACCATCGCCCTGCACCGGGTCACCCTCGACCCCGCTGATTTCAACTTGCTTGCCGGTAACAATCCGGTAATCGTGCAAGCGGGTGATCGTGCCCGTGAGCATGGCCAGCACATAGCGGGCGGCTGACCAACGTCCACTGCGCACAAACAGACAAACGTGGAACAGCGCTTCGTCGATACGAGCATCGGGGGCAAGGACGTAGCGGCCACCATAATAATGGGCATTGGCCACCACCACCGATGCGGCCTGGTACGGAATACCGTCCACCGTAACCTGGTAACGCACCAAACTGCCCCGCAACAATTGCTTCAGGGTTTCCAGCACGTAGGCCCCTTTGCCGATCAAACGCTTGATCTTAAGGTTGACCCCAGCCACCACATGGGCATCAAAGCCACTGCCCACCATGATCGTAAAATAACGGCCGTTGGCACGCCCCAGACAAACAGGCCGGGCCAACCCCTGTACGATATTTCGGGCGATCATCCTGGGCGACAGGGGCAGTGACAACTCACTGGCCAACACATTCGCGGTGCCCATGGGAATCACCGCAAGTGGACAAGTGCTACCGGCAAGCCCATTGATGGCCTCGTTGATGGTGCCATCACCCCCTGCCACCACCACCGCATCAGGCTTTGAGTGAATGGCCTGACGAGCCAGTTTCTCGGCGTCGCCGGGGGCGGTAGTAGGCATCACTTCCACCGTGCAGCCCTCGTTACGTAAGACTTTGAGAGTGGCCTCGAAACGATGGCGGCGGCGACCCCCTGCCGTTGGATTGTGTATCACCACAAGCCGCGTACGCGGCAGGCACACTGGGTGCATTTTATCCAGTTCGATCGATTCAGCCACTTCTAATATACTCAATCCTTCGCGCTCTCCAATCGGAGGCAGTGATTGCATTGCTTCGAGATCCAGAAAAACAGTCAACCGATGGCGGGGGCCTGGCAGGGCGCCTTCGATTCGGCACGATATTTCATTATGCGCTCTTCGTAAAAGGCCAGCATCCTGTCGGCGATCAAGTCGGCGGTCCAGACTTGCGCATAGGACCGTGCTTCCACCGACAGCGTTTGTCTGAGTTGCCGGTTGCTGAGGACGCTGACAACCTTGTCCGCAAAATCACCCGGTTCCTCTCTCGCGACCCGTGCACCCTTGCCTTCAAGCAGGATATCCTGAGTCCCCATCACCGCAGTGGAGACCACCGGCACCCCCAGCGCCATGGCCTCCAACAACACCAGGCCCTGGGTCTCGGTACGTGAGGCGAAGACAAATACGTCACCGGCGCTGTAACAATCCTGTAGGCCACTACCACGAGACAAGTAGCCGACAAACAGGATGTTGTCTTCGAGTTGCAGTGTGTGAGCAAGTTTACGTAAATGCTTTAAGGCCGGTCCCTCGCCTGCAATCACCAACAGTACATCCGCGATGTGCTGGCGCACGACGACCAACATGCGCAGCAGGAAATCAATATTCTTCTCATGGGCAATTCGACCCACGTGCACCAACGTGGACCGTTCGGCCGGTATTCCGTATTGCCTCCGAAAAGCTGCCCCATCCCCGGTCTTAAAATCGGCGAGCTCTATACCGGTCGGGATCACTGCCGCGTCACTACGCACCCCATAGCAACGCAACACGTCAAGCATAGCGACCGACGGCACCACCAGCGCATCCAGGTCATTACACTGAGCACAGGAAAAACGGCGCGCCACAAACTTCAACCACGAAGAGGGCAAAAAGGGAATATAGTTGTACAAATATTCTTCAAAAAAGGTGTGATAGGTCTCGATCCGTGGCAGATTCAGCCGTCTGGCCAGGGTCAACCCGGCATAGTGGGCAACAAACGGTGTTTGGATATGCAGAATATCGAAAGATTGTCGGGCCAGTTCAGGAATGAGCTTGGTGACATATTTCATCTTCAACATCCTATCTTCCGGGTCCACAATCACCTTGCGCGCGGGGACCCGGATAATATCCATCGCATCCTTCGGGTCATCACCCTGTCCATAGTCTGGAGCGATCAAAGTAACATGATGACCCTTGGCGGCAAACTCCCGGCTAAATGTCTGGATTGAAGTAGACACACCGTTGATGCGCGGGAAATACACGTCGGAAATCATCAGGATACGCATCATTTGACCTTGTCCTGCCGTAGCTGACCGGACCTTATAAAAAGGGTGACAACATAGATGGGATGTTCTACAGAAACGTGAAACTGACCAACGCCAGGACGGCGCCAATGGCGCCACCGGCCAAGACATCGCTGGGATAGTGCAGGCCCAACACCACCCTGGAAAGGGCGACGACCACACTGAATGGCGCCACCAGCCAAATCAATTCCGGGTAGTAGGCCACCCCTACGATGCTAAAGGCCAGGGCGTGCAGGGTATGGCCAGACGGAAAACTGCCCTGGTCCAGTGCCCGTCCACCCACTTGGATTGCATCATGCCGGGTGTAGGGACGGTGGCGCACCAGGGTTGTTTTTAAGAACTTGTAGATTAACAAGCCGCAGATCGCCACCGCAGTCATGTGCAGGGACGCGGGCAAAGCCTGATAGCCGTACACCACCGGCAAGGCCAACACCAGGAGATACCAAAATACACCGTCTCCCAGGCGACTGATTACCGAGAAAAAGGGCTGTACGCCCAGCGACCGACAGCTGTGATTCAAATGCAGGCACAGATCAATTTCGTACCTGTCCATCCGTTGAAAGCGTGTATCCGATGTCGAACTGTTCATGTGATCACCTCATCTAACATCCGAATACAATATTTAGACGAATCATTTGAAGAGTTGATGACAGTTCGGTGAATTTTTTATGACAATGGCCCCATCACGGGATCTTGGACATAAGGGTGTCAATAAAATTTCACAAACGCACTGTACACTTTTCGTGATCAAACAATATATTGAGGACTACACCATGCAAACGATGATCGGATTTGAAGAACACCCCGAAGGGTCCGACAACACCCTTCAAAACGAAATACGCATTTTGGAAAACAGGGTCATGGCTATTGAGGATATGGGAAACAGCGCCTATGAACGGCTCCTGGTACGTGCCTACAGCGATATGATTGAACAACGCAAAAAAATGCTCCTTGACCACAGCAATGCCATCGCCTGTCGAACTGCAATCCTGTAAGCAAACACTCCATCTGGGTCCATGTCATAAAATATTCTTCTATCTGTCACGCCAACGTCACACTTCGTCCACATAGTATAGAACTTAATTTTCAAGTCTATATAACATGCGGAGGAATATCATGCAGAAGAATATTAAATTTATCACGATCACTGCTATAAGCGTCTTGTTGCTAGCACCAGACTCCTATGCCGGTGGCGTGACCACTAAAGATGGCGACAAATATCTAAAAATAGGTGGGCGCATCCAGATACAATATTATCAGAATAACGCGGACAACAAAGAAAGTACGGATAAAATATTTTTCCGGCGCTTCCGCCCGTACATCGAAGGTAGCATACATAAAAATTGGAAAGGCAAGTTCCAATGGGACATGGGCAAGGCCGAAGATAGCAACGAAATTGCTGTGAAGGACGCTTATTTACAGTACAAGGGTTTCACTAACCAGAAACTGACTATCGGCAACAAAAAAACGCCCTTCTCACAGGAATTTCTAACGTCCTCTAAAAAACAGCAACTCGTTGAGCGTACGTTTGTTGGCGACCACAACTATGGAACGCCAGACCGTATGCTGGGAATCTTCTTGGATGGCCATTCCTCCGACAAGAATCTTACCTATTCACTGGCCTTGGGTAACGGAAATATAGACCCTGATGCCAAGAAACTGGACTTCGATACACCCGCCAATGATAAATCTGACTGGAACCAGGGTAGGACAATCGCGGCAAGAGTGGATTATTTTCCGCTTGGTCACTACAAGTTTTCTCAGGGTGACTTCAAACGCAAGACCAGGGCCAATATCGGTATTGGGGCGTTTAGCTGGAAAAATGATGGTGATAACAACACCTACACAAGCGCTTCTGGAATATCCAAAAACGCAAAAAAGGTCGATGTCGACAGTGTAACCGGGTTTGAGATTAGCGGGGCACTACGTGGCGGTGGTTTTTCTGTTGACGCTGCATACAATATATTCAACGTGGATACGATAGACCCTAGCTTCACGGGCGGAATATTTAAATCGGGTAGCACAGAACTTAAAAACTGGGCCATAGAAGGCGGTTACATGATTGTCCCTTCTAAGTTTGAGCTTGTGGCTGGCTACCAGGCACAGGACGCCGACAATTATGCCAAGCAATGGACACGCACGTCATTGGGGGCCAACTGGTACATCGCCAAGCACGATATCAAGGTGCAATTCAGCTATCGAGTGGGCCGAAACACCAACGGTAAAGCCGGTAGCGACAGGGATGAGTTATTCCTGCAAACGCAGTACGTGTTTTAATTGTACCCCGTTTGTCGCGCCTACCTTACAACTACTGGGCGTAGATGGAAGGGTCATCTCAGGTGTGAATAACAATAAAATTGGATGCTGTAAAATGTAATTGATGCCCCCGCAAGGGGGCATTTTTATGTCAACACCTTACGCAAGAGTCCATGCCACCCGAACGGTTGGCACCGTATCAAAGCTTGATACGGTTTCCGGCAAAAGCATGCTAAAGGCTAAATGGCAACTGTGGTCATGGCTGTAACCCAACCCAGGTTGTTACAAAACCGTAATGGATCTGTCATTCGTCATTCATAGAGGACATCTAAACTGCGGCGAAAACTATGAGGAGTCTCTTGTCATGGCAATGCCACAGGAAGTACTGCAAAATCGTATACCCCCTGCTCCTACGCCTCGCCTGCACGTTACTATCGCCCAGTCACCTGGCGAAATTGATGCTTGCCTGCGCCTGCGTTACCGCATTTTCGTGGATGAACTTGGGGCGCATAAAACCAGTCCACGGCCTGACTTGGATGTGGATGAGTTCGACGAGCATTGCATGCACCTGATGGTGCGGGACCGGACCCACGGCCAACTGGTGGGGACCACAAGACTGCTAACCAGTGATGGTGCAGCGTCGGCCAATATGTATTACTCACAGTCCGAATTCGATCTAACTCGTATCCTGTGTCTACCCGGCCGATTCATGGAAATTGGCCGCACCTGTATCGATAGCGCATACCGCAGCGGTTCTGCCCTGGCAGTGCTCTGGCACGGTTTGGCGCACATCATGGTGATGCAAAACATTGACTATCTTATTGGCTGCGCCAGTATACCGGTAGACCCAGGTCTTAGTTACGTCGCAACGGTGATGGCCGAACTTCAGCGGCGTTGCTACGCACCGGAGCACCTGCGAGTTTATCCCAGGGTGCCCATGGCATACCGCAGAACCGCAGCCAGCGAAACCGTGAACTTGCCTCCATTGCTCAAAGGTTACATACACTCCGGGGCCATGGTCTGTGGTGAACCCGCTTGGGACGAGGCGTTCAACGTAGCGGATGTATTCATTTTGCTGGAACGCGACCGCCTGAACCGGCGCTACGCCCGACACTTCGTACATCGTATTAACTGACTTTGCTCGCTCCCACCATTAGACGGATCCTACGCCTGCCGACCTTAGGGGCATTGATATTAGGTGGTGTGTTAACTGCATCGCTAGCCCGAATGCTCTTGGGATCTTTGTGGTATCACCAAGCTGTCGGTAGCAAATTGGTTAGCATCTGGATGCAGCACATGTGTTGGATACTGGGAATCCAGGTGCAGATACACGGGACACCCATATTAAAAACTGCGCTGCTGGTGGCCAATCATATCTCCTGGCTCGATATCATCGCCCTGCGCTCGGTGTGCAACACGGTGTTCCTGGCCAAATCAGAAGTACGAAGCTGGCCGGTATTGGGCTTCCTTGCTGCCCTTAGTGGCACCCAATTCATCTCCCGCAACAGGCCACGCGCTATCCGTCGGACCATGGCCAAGCTTACAAAGCTGTTAAAAGAGGGGCACAACGTTACCCTGTTTCCAGAGGGCACTACCCTGGATGGCCACAGCGTGGGGCCCTTTCATGCCGCTCTCTTTCAGTCTGCCATTGACAGTGGGCGCCCCATACAGCCGTTGGGCCTGTGCTACACGCGTCAAACCAAAATCGACCCACTCGTACCCTTCATCGGTGACGACCCCTTCCTAAATCATCTGTGGCGCATCCTGGGACTGGAACACATACAACTCGATATTTATTCCACGCCACCGATAACCCCGGTGGCCATCAACCGTGTAGAACTCGCGCAATCCGCCCGGCAATGCCTATTGCAGGTGATCCCACCCATAAATACGATAACAACGGACGACCGCCAGCCAATTCTTTAGCCAATAAAATGGGCAAGCCGGTGTCATAAAATAGTCCCATTTACCGGTGACTGCCGTAGGGAGACTAAAAATTGTCACACTACTGTCATAAGTCGGGGCTATTCTCCTCTGCTCTATGACTGCCCCTACTCCAGACACCTCTAAGGCCTTGCAAAAGGCCCTGCACAACACGCGTCACAGGCAATTACGTGCGCTAAAAGACCGTTTCGCCCGATGGAGTATTGCCGCTGGAGGCGCCGGTGTCATCATCACTATTGTGCTGATTTTTTTCTACCTGATGTGGGTGACCCTGCCCCTGTTTCAGTCCGCGTCCCTGCACAAAACCGGTCAATATCGGGCTCCAGGTAATGCCGACGCGGTCACATGGCACCTGGCCATGGAGGAACAACATGAAATAGGGGTGCGCTTTACCGATCACGGACAGGTGGTTTTTTTCGCTGCCGACAGCGGAAAAATTATCTCCCAAGTCGACAGTAAACTACCCACAAACATTGACATCACCAGCTTTGCCGCTGGCAACCCCAACAAGGCTACGGTGGCCTATGGCCTGGGTGATGGGCGTGCCCAGGTCGTGCGCCATATTTATGATGTGACCTATCCCGATGATCACAGATTGATCACACCCCGGCTGGAAAACCCGCTGGGAGACGCGCCTCTGGTGGTGGATCCGAAAAAGCACCCCTTGGTACAACTTGCAATTCAGATCAACGAAGATAGCGCGACCCTGGTGGCGGTTACCGACGATAACCGGCTGTTGTTGCTGGGACTGGAAAAATCAGAGTCTTTACTCGGCGATGGGGACTGGACTACCACCCGCACCACACTCCAGGCCCCGGCCTCCCCCATTAGGCACATTATCCTTAACCTGGACCAACGGGAACTCTATGCCGCCGACCAGAAAGGGCGCATCAGTTTCTATGACATCAGCGACAAATCCGCACCGCGATTGATACAAACGGTTACTGCGGTCGGTGAAAGCGTACAAATTAGTGCCTTGCAATTTCTGTCCGGGGGAATCTCTATCCTGGCAGGAGGATCAGATGGCAGCTTGGGTCAATGGTTTCCGGTGCGTGATGCACACAACAACTACACCCTTAGAGCCATCCGTCGTTTTAAACCACTCATCGGTCCCGTCACGAACATCACCCCAGAATTTAACCGTAAGGGTTTTATGGCGGCTGGCCAACGAGGTCAATTCAATATTTATCACAGCACGGCACACAGCACCGTACTGAGCAAAATACTATCAGAGTATGATGCGCATCAACTGGCGATTGCACCCAGAGCCAATGCATTATTGCTGGAGAACGCTAACCAACAGATACAATTTTACCTTGTCGACAACGAACACCCTGAAATTTCATGGTCCTCACTTTGGAGCAAGGTATGGTACGAAGGCTATGACTCACCACAATACCTGTGGCAATCGTCTTCCGCCTCTAACGACTACGAACCCAAATTCAGCCTGATGCCCATCACCTTTGGCACTCTCAAGGCAGCCTTCTACGCCATGCTGTTCGCAATACCCTTGGCCATCCTGGGCGCAATTTACACCTCCTATTTCATGGCGCCGCGCATGCGCAGACTGGTCAAGCCGAGCATTGAGATCATGGAGGCCCTGCCCACCGTAATCCTTGGCTTTCTGGCTGGACTGTGGTTGGCGCCCTTTTTGGAGAAACACCTGCCGGGCGTGTTTTCCCTGTTCATTATCCTGCCTGTGGGGGTGTTGTTATTTGCCTACCTTTGGCAGCGCGCACCCAAATTATTGCGTGACTGCGTCCCTGAGGGTTGGGAGGGGGCACTCCTCATCCCCATCATTATCCTCATCAGCTGGGCAGCCATTTCTATCAGTCAGCCCATAGAACAATGGCTCTTCCAGGGTGATATTCGCAAGTGGCTATCCAATGATCTGGGTATCGAGTTTGACCAACGGAATTCCCTGGTAGTGGGACTGGCGATGGGCTTTGCGGTCATCCCCACCATCTTTTCCATTGCCGAAGACGCCATCTTCGGTGTGCCAAAACACCTCACCCAAGGCTCCCTTGCCCTGGGCGCCACCCCCTGGCAAACCCTCAGCCGGGTTGTCATCCTCACCGCCAGCCCGGGCATCTTCTCCGCCATTATGATTGGCTTGGGTCGTGCCGTAGGAGAAACCATGATTGTGCTGATGGCCACCGGCAACACGCCGGTCATGGACTTCAGCATCTTCCAGGGTATGCGCACCCTGTCCGCCAATGTCGCCGTGGAAATGCCTGAGGCCGAAGTCGCCAGCACCCACTACCGGGTATTGTTTCTGGCGGCCACGGTATTGTTTGCAGCCACATTTATGTTCAATACCGCTGCGGAAATCGTCAGACAACGGCTGCGCAAGAAATACAGCAACCTATAAACTACGGTGATGAGCAAAGACAAACAAGACCGTCAGGATGTGAATGATTCGGCCAAAAGCTGGTTCAAGAGTGGCTCGCCCTGGGTGTGGCTTACGGCAGCAGCGGTCAGCGCCAGCATCATCATGGTCGCCGGCCTGATTGCCCTAATTGCGGTCCGTGGACTGGGTTACTTCTGGCCTACCCCGGTGTTGGTGGCGAATTATCATGAATCTGATGTGCGCACTGTACCTATCATCGGTGAAATACGTGACAGCGAGGCGGTGCCCCTGGCGCGTTTGCGTGCCAACGGTGAGACCATCAAAAGCGACAACGAATTCATCACCCGCCACCTACTGCGTGTCGGCAATCGGGATATACAGGGTATGGACTTCCGTTGGGTACTGGAACCCAGACTCAGCCAGCAACACTACCCCGATGATGTCATGGTCATTGAGCGTCGCGAGTGGGGAAATTTTTACGGTCACCTTCAGGCCGTCAAGGAAAACGGAAAGATCATTGAAGAAGGTGACAAGACCTGGGACGTATTGCAACAACGCATTGCCCGGACCCAAAAGATTTTTGGTGAGATCAGGGAGATTGAGAAGGATGACATCGGTGCCATCAACTACCGATTGGAACAGTTGCGTCTGGATGAGCGGCGCATGGAGATCGCCAATGATAGCAATGCCGATAATCGGGCATCCATTAGCAGCGAAAGAACCGCGCTACAAGCCCGTTACAAGGTCCTGCAACAAAATCTGGCCCAGTTGCATATCAACATCAACCGGGACATATTGGTTGCAAAAACCGGCGATGGACAGGTTGTAGATATACCCCTTGCCAAGGTCGTACGCGCCTATCGGCCCAACGCCATGAATATTCTCAATAAATCCCTGTTCTACCTTGAGAAGCTATGGGAATTTGTCAGCGATGAACCACGCGAGGCCAACACCGAAGGTGGCATATTGCCCGCCATTTTTGGCACGGTGATGATGGTTATCCTTATGTCCATATTTGTCACACCCTTTGGGGTTATTGCCGCTGTGTATTTGCGCGAATACGCCAAACAGGGGCCTTTGACCCGCACAATCCGCATCGCGGTAAACAACCTTGCCGGTGTCCCATCCATCGTCTACGGTGTGTTCGGCCTTGGATTTTTCGTCTACTTTCTGGGAGGGTCTCTGGATCAATTGTTTTATCCGGAAGCTCTGCCAGCACCGACCTTTGGTACGCCTGGCATCTTGTGGTCATCACTCACCCTGGCATTACTCACCCTGCCGGTGGTCATCGTGGCCACTGAAGAAGGCCTGAGCCGTATACCCAAATCAATCCGTGAAGGTAGCCTGGCACTCGGCGCGACCAAGGCGGAGACCCTATGGCGAACGGTATTGCCTATGGCCAGCCCGGCCATGATGACTGGACTGATCCTGGCCGTCGCCCGTGCTGCGGGTGAGGTTGCGCCGCTGATGCTGGTAGGTGTGGTAAAACTTGCACCTTCTCTACCGTTGGATACCAATGCCCCCTTTCTGCACCTTGAACGTAAATTTATGCATCTTGGGTTTCACATTTATGATGTGGGCTTCCAGAGTCCCAATGTCGAGGCTGCGCGCCCGTTGGTTTATGCCACCTCGTTGTTGCTGGTCCTGGTCATCATTGCCCTCAACCTGACGGCCATTACGGTGCGCAACCACCTGCGCGAAAAGTACCGCGCACTTGAGTCATAACCGGTAATCAATATGAACAAACAAGCTACACCCACCCACGCTATTGATGTCAGCGCCCTGACCCAGCGGGCTTCTGGTCAGATTGACTTCGAACAGGAAGACATCTGTCTTGAAGTTCAGGATCTAAACCTCTATTACGGGCAGAAACAGGCACTCAAGGACATCAATCTGCACATACCTGCAAAACGTGTGACCGCCTATATTGGGCCCAGTGGTTGCGGCAAATCGACCCTGTTACGCTGCTTTAACCGCATGAATGATTTAATTGATGCCGTGCGTATCGAAGGCCGCATCCTGCTAGACGAGCAGGACATTCATGCTTCCTCGATCAATGTTGCCGACCTGCGCAGGCGGGTGGGCATGGTGTTCCAAAAACCCAATCCCTTCCCAAAATCGATCTATGAGAATGTTGCCTACGGTTTACGCCTACAGGGTGTAAATGACCGCAGAACTCTGGATGAGGCGATAGAAAAGGCATTACGACGTGCCGCACTCTGGGATGAAGTAAAAGACCGTCTACCGGAAAATGCCCTGGGCCTGTCTGGCGGCCAACAACAACGTTTGGTTATTGCCCGCGCTATTGCCATCGAACCAGAGGTACTATTGCTCGATGAGCCGGCCTCAGCGCTTGATCCCATCTCAACACTCAAGATAGAGGAACTGATTTACGAACTAAAAAATAATTACACTATCGTCATCGTTACACATAATATGCAGCAGGCTGCACGGGTCTCGGACTACACCGCCTTTATGTATCTCGGTGAGGTCATCGAGTTTGGTGACACCAACACGCTGTTCACCAATCCGCAAAAAAAACGCACAGAAGATTATATTACCGGCCGCTACGGCTAACACCCAGACAAACTATTGGTACAGAGGTTCATCAACAATGGAAAAGGGCGACATCGGACACCACATCTCACAACAATTCAACACCGAACTGGAAGATATTCGTAACCGTGTTCTCGGTATGGGCGGATTGGTTGAACAACAACTGTCTGAGGCAATACTGTCTCTGATCGAGGCCGATCGTGATACAGCCGAACGAGTCATCACAACCGATTACCAGGTCAACGCCCTTGAGGTTTCTATTGATGAGGAATGCACAACAATTCTTGCCCGTAGACAACCAGCGGCCAGTGACCTGCGACTTGTCATTGCCGTCATCAAAACTATTACTGATCTGGAACGTATCGGTGATGAAGCGGAACGCATTAGCCGCATGACCCTGTATTTAAGTGACGACGCAAAACTCAATAAAGCACTGTATGTAGAAATCGAACACATGGGCACCCATGTTCGTAAAATGCTGCACAGCGCCCTGGATGCCTTTGCACGGCTGGACGTGGAGCTGGCACTCAATACAGCCCGTGAAGACGAAAAAGTCGATCGTGAGTATGAGAGCATCATGCGTCAACTCATGACGTATATGATGGAAGACCCTCGATCAATCCCGCACGTTCTTAATGTGATGTGGTCGGCCCGTGCGCTGGAGCGTATTGGTGACCGCTCCTGCAATATCTGTGAATACGTTATCTACCTGGTTAAGGGAAAGGACGTTCGTCACGTCAGCATGGAACAGATGGAAAAGGACGCCCAACCCTGAACAAGAACAGCCGGTAACACCGCAACGATGAATAGAGGCATACCCCTAGGTCAAAAATATTCCCTTAAACATATAAAAGAACATGATGGACAGGCCTGCACCTGCGGGCAGGGTAACGACCCAGGACATGAAGATACTGCCGACGACACGCAGGTTCAAAGCCGCAATACCACGGGCAAAGCCCACACCCAATACTGCGCCCACCAAGGTATGGGTGGTGGAAATGGGCATACCAGTATAAGACGCCATCACCACGGTTCCCGCCGCTGCGATCTCCGCAGCAAAACCACGGCTGGGGGTCAGTTCGGTAATCTTATGTCCCACAGTGCGCATGACCCGGTAACCAAAGGTCGCCAACCCCGCCACAATGCCGATACCCCCCAGCAATAACACCCAGGAAGGTAAAACCGACTGTTGCAACACGGTGCCTGTCGTAGCCACACTCACCACCGCTGCTACCGGGCCCACCGCATTGGCCACATCATTTGAACCGTGGGCAAAGGCCATGGCTGAGGCGGTAAAGATCATCATCAGGCCGAAGACCTTCTCGACATTGGTGTAGTGGAATTTACGGTCGGCACGGGGGTCCATTTTGATGCGGCGAATCATGAGCCCGCCAATAATGGCAATGCCCGCGCCCAGGCCGAGAGCCATTAAAAAAGCCTGGCCATCGCCAATATCCAGACCCACGTGCTTCAGCCCCTTCTTGATGGTGACCATGGCGATGAGAAAGCCGACGGCAAATAAATATAGGGGACCGTATCGTTTGGCATTTTCAAAGGGATGCTCGGTGTTGAGTATCAGCTTTTGAACGCTGGAAAAAATCATGTATGCCAGGATACCGGCAAACAAGGGTGACACCACCCAGCTCATGACGATGGTCCCGACCTTGCCCCATTGAACTGCATCAGGACCCACCCCGACAGCGGCAAAACCCACTACCGCACCTACAATGGTGTGGGTAGTGGACACTGGCCATCCGTTTCGCGACGCAATAAGCAACCAGGTTGCCGCCGCAAGTAATGCCGCGAGCATGCCATACACCAATATATCCGGCGATGCCTGGCAGCCAACGCAGAAGACATCTGACTCAATAATACCCTTGCGTATAGTCTTCGTTACATGGCCCCCGGCCAGATAAGCGCCGGCAAATTCAAAAATAGCGGCAATAATAATGGCCTTTTTTACGGTTAAGGCTCGAGAACCTACCGACGTCGCCATGGCGTTGGCGACATCATTGGCGCCGATGCCCCAGGCCATAAATAAACCAAATACACCCGCCAGGATGATATAAATCGTCATTTGATCCACTGTCGTCTCCCCTTTACCTGGCCAATAATAATTGCAATCGACTCCCGACCTTTTCGGCGTAGTCGCCCACATTACCAATCCACTCCAGGAGTCGGTAGGTAAACATCACATCTGTGGGTTTTAGATCGTCTTCCATGGCAAACAGCATATCTCGTAGTTCGACCTGACATTTGTCTGTCTCACTCTCAATAGCGTTGAGTTCTTTTATCATGTCTTCCACACGCTCTACTTCGAGCCCTCGAAAACCGGTCTCCAGCAATTCATCCAGCTCATTGATCACATCCAGGGCCTTGGCCACTGCATCAATACTGCGCTCACCATATTGCAAAAACAGATTGTGCATGGACTTGGGAACAGTCATCTTGCGACCCACAACCAAACCGGCAATATCTTTTGCCTGATTGGCGATATTGTCTTGCATCAACAACAATTCGAGCAGGTCGCGGCGATCGATGGGCATAAACAGCCCCTTGGGCAGGTGATGGCGCAATTCTTTTTTCATTGAATCGGCATCATTCTCCAGCTGGCTAATAATGCGCTGGATTCTTCTCACCTCATTCTGATCATTGTCCACCATGGCCTGTAACAAGGGCTTTAGCTGGGAGACACACCCAAACACCTTGCTCATATGTTCCTGCAGGGGGCGTATGGGTGAACGACCAAAGAGGTTTGTCAGGTAACTGTTGGCCACCATGGTATCCTCCAAATGTTTTAAAATTTAAGAACACGCCCCGCCATATCGGCCATACTTTTGGGCACTTGGCAGTGCCTGGCTTTAATCACGGAATGCAATGAATCTCGTTTGTTATTTTAGATAACGGGCTGCCTGCGCAGCGAAATAGGTCAAAATAGCGTCAGCCCCGGCACGTTTCATGGACAACAGAGATTCCAGCACCACGGTACGCTCATCCAACCAGCCGTTTTGGGCCGCGGCCTTGAGCATGGCATATTCACCGCTGACCTGATAGACAAAGGTGGGGACTTTGAACGACTCTTTTACCCGGCACACAATGTCCAAGTAGGGCATGCCCGGTTTGACCATGATTATGTCGGCGCCCTCTTCGATATCCAGGGCAACCTCACGCAGGGCCTCGTCGCTATTGGCCGGGTCCATTTGGTAACTGGTCTTGTCACCGCCACCCAGATTGGCGGCAGAACCCACCGCATCCCGAAAGGGTCCATAAAAACCAGAGGCGTATTTCGCCGTGTAGGCAAGGATACGGGTATGAATAAAGCCTGCCGATTCCAGAGCCTGACGAATCGCGCCCACTCGACCGTCCATCATATCTGATGGGGCAACAATATCGGCACCGGCCTCGGCATGGGACACGGCCTGTTTGACCAGGACCTCCACGGTCTCGTCGTTCATCACATAACCCGTATCGTCAGTGAGGCCGTCCTGGCCATCCAGGGTAAAGGGGTCGAGGGCCACGTCGGTAATGACGCCAAGCTCAGGAAAATTTTCTTTCAGGGTTCGGGTGGCACGCTGGGCCAGACCGGCCGGATTGTAGGCCTCCTCGGCCGAATCCGATTTTTTGTCTACGGGCACCACCGGGAACAGGGCCACGGCGGGAATGCCCAGGGCCACCAGCGCCTCAGCATAGGCCTGCAATTTGTCCACGCTCATACGCTCCACACCGGGCATGGAAGGCACCGCCTCAATCTGACCGCTGCCCTCTATCACAAACACCGGTGCAATCAGGTCGTCGACGGTCAACACCGTCTCACGTACCAAACGCCGACTAAACCCATCACGACGCAGCCGCCGCATACGGGTAGAGGGGAAACGACCTGAGACTTTGGCTTCGGACACAGTCTTGAAAACGGCTCTTGTGATCAGCCTAGAGAGTACATCATGGCCCGGCCCCGGAGCAAAAAGAAGTCAAAAAAACCCAGCCAATGGCTGGGTTGATTATGCGCTGTACCGAACTGGCTACCTCCGCGTCTTTCTCTTGGACTTCTTCTTCGTTTTCTTCTTGGACTTCTTCCTGGTTTTGGTCTTTTTCTTAACGGCCTTCTTGGCCTTTTTCTTTGCAGCCTTCTTTTTGGTCTTCTTCTTTACCCTCTTCTTGGCTTTTTTGGTCTTTTTCTTAACGGCCTTCTTGGCCTTCTTTTTGGTGGTCTTTTTCTTCGTCGCTTTCTTCTTAGCGGCTTTCTTTTTGGTAGCCTTTTTCTTGGTCACTTTTTTCTTGGCCTTCTTTTTTGCCACCTTTTTTTTGGCGGCCTTTTTTGGCTTCTTTTTGGTAGTTTTGGCGGCCTTCTTCCTGGTCTTTTTCTTGGGTTTCTTTTTAGTGGCCGCGGCCACTGAAGAGGGCGAAGTCACTGCCGCTACCACCTGCTGCGCCTCTACATTCTTGACCTGTAGCGGCCGAATCTCGGTGTCCACCATGTCACAAATGTGGATGAAAATCTCGTCCACCTGATCCATACCATTGACCCGGCGGAGTTTACCCTGGGCCTTATAGTAGGCGACCAAGGGTGCGGTTTCGCTTTCATAGACCTCCAACCGTTTACGAATAGTGGCCTCATTATCATCCGAACGCTGCATAAGCGACCCACCGCACTTGTCGCACTTGCCCTGGGTCTTGGGCGAGGCGAAATGGATGTTGTACATCTGACCACAGCTACTACAGGTACGCCGACCGGTCAGCCGTTTGATCAGGATATCGTTGTCCACTGCCACCAACAGAGCGATTTGCAGGGGACGTCCCAACCAGGCGAGCTTGGCATCCAACTCCTGGGCCTGGGGAATATTGCGGGGGAAACCATCAAGGATAAAACCACCCTTGGCATCGGACTGAGTCAGGCGCTCCTCAATCATGCCCAGGACCACGTCGTCTGATACCAACTGGCCCGCGTCCATGGCAGCCTTAGCCCGTTGGCCTAGGGCCGTCCCCGCCTTGACCGCAGCGCGCAACAAATCTCCGGTGGACACCTGCGGCACATTGTATTTTTCAACCAATAGTTTGGCCTGGGTTCCCTTTCCAGATCCCGGCGCACCCAATAGTATTATTCGCATATTCTTCTCGCTCTTGAATTTTTCCGGCCCAAACCCCTCTACATGGCCTGGGTCTGCGTGAGGGCGCTAAACTACCGCCTTGGCAGCCCTGACGTCAATGGTGAAACACCAATTTATGCGCGATCACAACGGCCAAACTTACCGGTCGCGACTCATTTGCGCCCCATAAACAGCATCCTGAAGTTTTAATGAGAAGTCTTAGTCCTGCGGCCGTGAGTGCAAAAAATCCCGATTTCCCTTTAAAGTAGAGCAAAAAATCCGGCTGCGGCCTTGCCATGACACGCCGTTGTGGGACAATCCCCCTCCCGGAGAATCCCATGCCTGATATCAACGACTTTACCGACACCGAGATGTGGGCCATCCAGACCACACTGAAGGAACGCTATGGTAAGGATGTGGAGGTGCAACTGGCGGATGTCGAACTGCGCCTGAGTCCCGCTGACCGCGAAATCACCCCCTGTCCGGCACTATACTGGACCGAGCGCAGCGCCAATTTTGTGATCGCCAAGCTCGGTGATGAACGCTATTACTGCCAGTTTTATTATCGCGGCCATGAGCAATTCGGCACCGGCCGGGATGAGTGGGACAACTTGGCAGAGTGCGTCACCACCCTATTACAACTGCAGGCCGATCACGAAGCCAAACGAGCCGGGGAGTCTGAAGGCAGCACTGAGGGAACCACGGGAGCAGCCACGGATTCATCTTAATGGACTTATGGGCACTTCTATTAATTGATAATTCCTTCTCCCCCCGGGAGAAGGTTAGGATGAGGGGATAATAAAATCAGTGCCTTAGCTTTATTTGCACCCCTCACCCTCTCCCGGAGGGAGAGGGGATTAATAGAAGTGCCCTTATCATTAACAACCTCGCCGCAAGCGGATGGGGTATCAATCACAGCAAGCCGTGGGGGGACA
>DRJZ01000073.1 GCA_011052015.1 Acidiferrobacteraceae bacterium
GGTTCCTTGTGTGCACTGCGATTGCGGCGATGTGTTCCGGCGTGGGACGCAACAGGTGGAAGCACCAGTCATGTTCGTTTTCATGCAAACCTGTTTCAAACATAACCTCGACACGCGCTTCATCATCGACCCTGAACTGAAGTTTGCTGGTGGGGAAGGAGATACCGATACCGCGAGCTTTCACATAGGCCTCGCGCAGTGTCCAGCGGGTGAAGAAATAGTCCAGCTGCGCGGCACCCTTCAGTTGTTGCATTTCCAGACACTCGTTCACCGAAAACATGCGTTTTGCGACACCGGCCGGATTGTGCCGGTCGCTGATGGCCTCGGCATCGATGCCACAATTGTTGTCAAGGGTAACTACGCAGCCAACCAGTCCGGCTGTGTGGGTAAGATTGAAGCGCAGTGCTGGAACATTTGGGTTGCTGATCTCCGGCCGGCCGTGTTTACCGTATGAAAAAGTCCAGTCGGTGGGTGCAATATCAGTGTATTTCGAGAGCGCATGGCGTAGCAGCGCGTGGGCAATCAAATAGTGGTGGCTGTCTGTTGAAAAGTGAAAACGCCGGTAACGGGTGGTTTCCTGTGCGGACAGAATATCGCGATACTGGTCGAGTCTGGCAGGATTACTTGCGTGGTTGGGGCGTGCAAACCAGACATGGATTTCCTGCTGCAGCTGATTTTGGAGCATTTATCTATGGTTCGGGGCGAATATGGTGACTGCCCCCCCCGCTTTGTTTGCCTAAACGCAGGATTCTAGTACGTACGCTGCCTGCATTGCAGTTTTAAAGAATGCGGTGCTTCAATCGTGTAGTTTCCTTGCGTCGTTCGCAGCATATGATTTTTCCCTGTCCGGCATATTTTCGTCGATTTTCGTTTCACTGCTACCACTATAACTTCTTTGCTGTATGGTACTGTAAATATTATTATTTGGCATGCAAGTTGCTTTTAATTCTGTTTTTCGCACAGCAGCTTCTCTCCCAAACTTGATTTGCGCTTTCCGTGTAAGCATCCAGGGGAGGGCGACGTTCCATATTTCCGGAAAGGTTTGAAAATTTTTGCTGCCGTCCAAGTGACATCGGATGGCCTTCATGACGGGTATTTACGGAGAAAGTCGATGTTCGACAGGAAAAAATCTTCCGTATTTGACTCCTGTTCAGAAGCGGACGTGCTATCAACTTATCTTGATCGTCTTAACGCCAAGAACCGGAAGTACGCTGTTGTCTGACTCGTTGTGGGATACCCGTAAAGGTGGTGCACCGCTTGAGCGGTGCTTGTTTCCCCGTCATAAAACTGGCGCGCTTTTTAAGATCCCTCATAACCACATATAAAATAAAGAGATAAAAAATAGGCACTGATATTGCTTTACTCCATGGCGGGTAATGACCCTGAGGGTGAAATATCGTGTCTGAAGAGAAAAAGGGACAACTGGCCATATTTGGCGGTAAGCCGACATTCCCCAAACCACTGCATGTCGGTGTTCCGAATCTGGGTGACAGGGATCGTTTGTTCGCCCGTATTGAAGGCATGCTGAATCGCAAGGTGCTGACCAACCGCGGGCCGCTGGTGGTTGAGTTTGAAGAACGCATTGCGGACCTCGTTGGTGTGAAGCACTGTATTTCCATGAGCAATGGAACCGTTGCTCTTGAGATTGTTACCAGGGCTCTAGGTTTCGAACACGAGGTCATAACACCGTCGATGACGTTCGTAGCGACAGCGCACGCCCTGCAATGGCAGAGAATCACGCCGATTTTTTGTGATGTTACACCAGGAGGCCACCACCTGGATCCGGCACGCATCAGGGCTCTTGTTACGCCAAGGACTTCAGGCATTCTTCCTGTGAATCTATGGGGCCGACCGGTAAATATCGATACTATTCTGTCGGTTGCCGGACAATATGATCTTCCTGTTGTATTTGATTCGGCGCATGCGTTTGGCTGCAGCTACAAGGGAAAAATGATCGGCGGGTTTGGTAAGGCCGAGGTATTCAGCTTTCACGCTACCAAGTTTATCAATGCCTTTGAAGGTGGTGCAGTCGTTACTGATGATGCTGAACTGGCCGAGAAAGTAAGGCTTATGCAGAACTTTGGTTTTGAAGGGAGGGGACAGGTTAGCCACGTTGGGATAAATGGAAAAATGACAGAAGTAGAAGCGGCGATGGGTCTTACTTCTCTGGAGTCTATGGATTATTTTATTAGACACAACAAGGGAAACTATCTTGCTTACAAGGAAGGGTTGCAAGGTATTCCTGGTGTTGAACTCATGGAATATGACGAGGATGAGTATTGTAACTACCAGTACATCGTCATTGAGATTGATGAGCGTATTGCCTCTGTTGCGTGCAGCAATCTACTGGAAGTGCTTAGTGCCGAAAATGTTGATGCCAGGCGCTATTTCAATCCCGGGTGCCACCGCATGGAGCCCTACCGATCATACTTCCCCAATGCAGGGATGCTGCTTGAAAATACCGAGCGATTGCTGGATAGAGTGCTTACTTTACCAACAGGCACAGCCATCTCTGTTGATGAAGTAAATAAGATTACCTCGCTTGTAACCCGGGTTATTGAATCCGGACGTGCGGTGAGGTCGCGTCTAAGAGCACGCGCTGGAACTCTGCATAATATTGCCGAAGAAGGAGTTGCAAAATGCGCGGATTTCCGTTGATAAGCGTTGTAATTACAACCTACAAACAGGAAAAGTTTATAGGCAAGACGATTGAGAGTGTTCTGTCGCAAGGCGTTGATGACCTGGAACTCCTCATCCTTGATGACTGTTCCCCGGATGCGACCCAGGAAGTTGTTGCAAAATATCTGGATGATGAACGTGTTCAGTATGTGAGGCATTCCGAAAATCTTGGTGATCACGGGAATAACGCGCTTGCACTAACGAAGGGGCGTGGGAAGTATAGGGTTTGGTTGCACGGAGATGACTACTTGCTACCGGGCCATCTGTGTTCTTACCTGAATGTTATGGAAGCGCATCCCGAGTGTGCGCTTATTTACAGCCCCTGTTACTGGGTGGATGAAAATGAAAGAATATTAAAACTGGCTCGACATAAAGGCCATCCTGATTTTGACTATGCCGGTGGTCGAAATGAAGTGGCTGAACTGCTCGCATGGGACAATTATATTACGCCTTCCTCGGTTATGTTTCGTCAGGCTGATCTCGATAGAGTCGGGACGATTGATCCTGATACAAAATGTTACGATTGGGACCTGTTTATACGCCTAGCTATTCATAATCCGGACTTCGCGTACCTGAATACGCCATCCACTGCTTATCGAATCAGTAGTGGTCAGGGATCTAACGCATTTTATGCGTCCGTGGATCCGTTAATAACCCATCTCCATGCTTTAAACACGGCATTCAAGTCGGATGCCAGAGGACGTCTCTGGGAATATAAAACAGAAATCGTGGAGCACCTTGAGCGCAGGATAACATCCTACGATTCAGAAGAGATATTGCCATATTCGGATAGCATAAAAACAGCATGCGCACAGCTGGAATCGATTGGAGCGGTTGACCTGGCTAGCGATTTGGAAATCCAGCCATTGGTTAGCGTTATCGTTCCGACGAAGGATCGACCGGATTTGTTGCAGGACACGCTCAGATCCATTAACGACCAGGACTATCAAAACTGGGAAGTGGTCGTCGTCAACGACGGTGGTGAAGATGTCGGGGCTATGGTGCGCGCCCTGGATTGTCACAACCGCTTTAGATATGTCCAGCATAGAACTTCCAGAGGGTTGCCGTCCACGCGTAATACAGGCATACGCCTGAGTCGCGGCGATATTCTATGTTATCTGGATGACGATGATACATTTCGGCCTCAGCACCTTGATACAGTTGTCGATGCACTGGCACGAAGTGGGGCGTCTTTGGTATATACGGAAGCTGAATACGTACAAGAACGAGTAGAGGATGGTATCCGCAATGAGTTAGGCCGTAGCCGGCCATGCTCTGGCATCAAATACTCAAAGGACAGGTTGCACGTAGCCAACTATATCCCGGTGAATACCTGGGCACACCGTCGTGAGTTACTGTCGTATTCCGGCCTGTTTGATACTGAACTTAATGCCCTGGAAGACTGGGATCTTCTGATCCGGTTATCGAGGTTGGTTGACTTTGTCCATATTCCGGAAGTCACGGTGGAAGTCCATATGCGGCCGTCATCAAAACACGATCAGATGACCCAGCGCGAGCGCAAGGACTTCCCTTCCCTCTATCGGAAAATATATGCGCGCTATAGCGTGGAAGGTGATGAGTCGCTATTGCGCAAGCGTGAGTGTCAGCTGGAAGCCCTGGACAAAGAACAGAATCAGTCGGGACAGGAGATCTGCGGATACCGGAAATGGGTCGAGGAACACAGTGTTACCGAGCGTGACTTGTGGCACTACGCGAAGCGAATGGCGACAAGCTGGAAGGTCCAGCCATCGTTTCACTTCGTTATGAGTCATGTCCAGGGTCAGGAAGAGGCGCTTGCCGACACGCTGGACAGTCTCGGGGTCCAGCTGTACGGGGGTTGGGGTTTGAGTGTTGTTTCCAACGAGCCATGCCCTGATGAGAGTTTTACGCGGCTGGAAGTTCTTGAATGGTTGCAGGTCGACGGAGAATTAATGCCGGCAATTAACAGGCTGGCAGATGAATCCGGTGCAGACTGGATGGTTATGGTTGAGGCAGGCACGGTCCTCGAGCCGCATTTTCTCTATGCCAGTGTTGAAGCATTGCACCAGAACCCTGAATTCAATTTGCTGTATACCGACGAAGACAGGATTGACTGCGAAGGTCGGCGGTACGATCCGCTGTTCAAACCGGATTTTAACCTTGAGCTTTTGCGCAGTATGCCTTACCTGGGTGACTTTCTCCTGGTAAGGCGGGATGCCCTGATGGCGATAGGGGGTTACTCGCCTGTGGTCGGCGCAACGGCTTATGCAATGACTTTCGGTATCATCGAACGCTACGGAGTCGCGGCTATCGGTCATATCGCCGATATTCTTACGCACAGCCAGGACCGGTTCCGGCCTGGCACCGATGAACAAACAGTTGCCGAGAATCGGCGAGCATGTGTGGCAGCGCACTTTCAGCGTTGCGGCATGAGTGTCAGCGTGGCGCACGGCCCCTTGTCCGGCAGTTTCGTCACGGCATATGCCGGAGCTGACAGGCCACGCGTAGCTATCGTGGTGCCCGTCGAC
>DRJZ01000074.1 GCA_011052015.1 Acidiferrobacteraceae bacterium
ATCTGCGCGATGAAGGTGCGACGACCCCGGCACCACCAGCACACTACTATGCAGGAATCGGCGCACGCGCCGGGCGGATACTGAACTTTTACAACACGAAGGATTTCGCGCTGGAGGGCTGGGAGTTCAACGCGATGACGAAGCCGGACTCGGGACTGGCATTCTGGGGGTTTAATGCGGCCACGGAATGGATCTACGAGGGTGATGTGTTGCTGGATGCTGTAACCCCGGCGAACCGCTGGCAGGTGGCGGACCATTACCTGTTTGATCCTTCGATCCACCCAGACAATACGGAGTTTGGTTGGGATGCTACTGCCCCGAATCCGGGGCAGTACGAAGCGATGGCGCATATTATCCCGCCGCGTACGCGGGCGCTGGGGGCTGTAGCGACAGCGGGTGGTGAGGTGGTGAAGGATAGATCAGTGGATCTGCGCACTGGCGACATTAAATTTAGGGACAGTGCTTATGACCACAGTGCCGAGTTTTTGAGTGATTATCCGTCCCGGGGAAGTTACTGGAAGACGTTACTGGATAATTTATTCCAGTAGGAAAAGAAGAAAGGAGCATTATGAAACGTTATCGTATGGGGACTATTGTAGTGGCCGTTGCGCTGGCTGTTGGGCTGGCCTGGTATCGCATCGATACCCTGTACCAGACATCGATCGTTCCCGACGTACCTAGGAAAGATAGCGAGTCGGTTACACAGCAACCGCATACAAAACAGGCATCAGTCGAAAAGGTACCCCCCAAATACAAGCCGTCGGAAGGCTATTCAAAGGTCGCCTTCACAGAATCAGATCAGCAGTTGATGGCGGAACTTGACGTACCGGAAGCGGCGGTGCGTAAGTTGTTCAAAGCCATCGACTCGATCACGGGACCGATCGAGTTTTATGGCCGAGTGGTGGATCAGCACGGAAAGTCGGTGGAAGGGGTGAAAGTGGTGTACTCGGTGAATAGCTCACCGGGTTTTGGCGGGCCAGGGCGTTATACTGCTATAACAGACAGCGATGGCCGGTTTTCGGTGTCCGAGGTCAGGGGCATCACTATGACGATATGGGATGCAACGAAGCCCGGGTATGCAATCAATGCAATCGGCGATTTCCGAATACGTAGTAATAACCGTGCTGAACTTGTCACCACCTATACCCCGGACAATCCGTACATCATCTCTGCATGGAAGTTGCCGGAGCCGGGGGTGGTGTGGTCAGCTCAGCATTCGAAGGTAAAACTCATTCCGGATGGCCGTCTGTATTCGGTCACCTTTGCCGATCACCGGGCTACGATAGAGGAAGGGCAATCTGACAAGGCGCACTTATGGATCTCCATGACAGCAGAACCAGACGAGAAGCGTTACCTACAGGGTAGCTGGTCGATCACTATTGAGGCGGTTGATGGCGGCATTTTGCCAACAAAAGACGTATTGATGTATGAGGCGCCTGAGACAGGTTATGCGCGGCGCTGGGAAAAGGTGTATACGATGGATGAAGACGGTTATAAAACTGGTCTTGCTAAACAGAAACTGTATTTCGTGGCGCATAATAAGGGCGTTTACGGGCGAGTCGTCATGGATGTTTATCCATTTAGGTATATGAGTAAGTCACAGAAGAAAAAAGGGGCTGTTCGCGATTCGAGTATTTACCTGTATTACACCGTCAACCCAAACGGTTCCCGCAATCTCTACGGTGGCAAGCTTCATACAAGGTACTGAAATTATGATGCGGTATTGTACAAAGATCAGCCTTCCAAACTTGATCGCAAGACCTGTGGGGATCTGAAGACCGAGAACCCACTGATCGGCCCCCGCACCAGGTGTGCGAGCAGGACGACTACCTTAAAGGTGGGCCGAACATCGATGGGGTCAATCTCAACCGGATCGAGAGTCTCCGCGACTTGGAGGATTTTATTCCACTGGCGTTGCGGATTGCGCCGTGGAGCGGCAAAGTCGAAGTTATCACATTCAAAGTGCCGGCTATCGGGGTGCGGATGAACCTGTGTGTGGCGAATGGCTAATTCAAGCAGGAACAGGCGTCTGAAACAGCCCACCACAGTGTGATTGCCACGCGTAGTTATCGAGTTTGGCGGTTGTAAATTGATGATCACCAGCCACACCGGCCGGTATCTCGCCGCCCAGCGCCTGATGGGGCCTATTCTGGTTGTAGTAGCGCCTGAACAGCGCGAGCTTTCGTTCAAGATCCTGCGCATTCCAGAACAGCGTGTGATCGAGGTATTCACGACGAATCGTTCCGATCAATCGCTCAACAAAGGGGTGTGATCGTGGGGTATAGGGGATGCTTTTGATTTCCTCGACCCCCAAAATCTGTACGGATTTCCCTGGGTGATCGCACGCAGTTCCCGACGGCTGCCAGCGCACCGGGTGCCTGGCCGTTCCGTTTCAGCGACGTACGCCTGGCCGAAGGCCCCGACAGCGTTACCCTGGCAGGCTCCGTGGTCAGTTTTGCCGGTGCTGTGTCATTGACCCTGGACGGCGCCCCCGTGGCGCTGGTGGGCGCGGATGACACCCAGGGCAACTTCCAGCAAGTGATCAATGTTGCCGCCCTGGGCAACCCCGCCACCCTGACCCTGGTAGCGACTGATGCTACCGGCAACCGCACCACCCGCCGCCTGACCCTGACGCGCGACAGCGGCGCACCGGTAATCAGTATCACCTCACCCGGCGTGCAACCGGCACCGGCGGTGACGTCGGTGTTCGAGACCCCGTTCCCGCTGACCGGCAGCGTGGTCGATGCCGGGCTGACCGGTGTCAGCCTCAACGGCCAGCCGGTCGGTGTGGTGCCGGGTGCGGCGCCCGACAGCTTTGACTTCACGGCTAATATCGACCTGCCCGCCGGCGTTGACCAGCCTGTCCCTACCAATAACCTAATCCGAAGCCATTGTTCAGAAATGGCCCCGCTCAATGTGGAGATTAGCAAAAAAGGTGAGTCGAAAAATAGGGTATGAGGCTGATCGAAAGAGGAGAAAAACGGTCTTGTG
>DRJZ01000075.1 GCA_011052015.1 Acidiferrobacteraceae bacterium
CCCGGAGGGAGAGGGGATTAATAGAAGTGCCCTTATCATTAACAACCTCGCCGCAAGCGGATGGGGTATCAATCACAGCAAGCCGTGGGGGGACACGACTCTCAGGCATGCACAAAGAATTTTTAACCATACTTTCAATTCAGCACCAGCGAGGTAGTAACGTCTAATGGCAACCCGAAAAAAGAAGGCCAAAACTAAGAAAAAACCCGCAAAACGCGTGAAGTCGCGGGTCAGTTCCAAGCCCAAGGCTCAAAATGCCTTTTACGCCCAATCCGGCGGCGTCACTGCGGTCATCAACGCATCTGCTTGTGGGATTATTGAAACGGCGCGTAAGAATAAGAAACATATCGCCAAGGTTTATGCGGGCCGTAACGGTATCATAGGCGCGCTTACCGAAGACCTGATTGATACCAGCAAGGAATCCGCAGCTACGATTCGCGCCCTGCGCCACACTCCCAGTGGCGCCTTTGGCTCCTGTCGTTACAAGCTCAAGAGCCTGGAGCACAACCGGCGCGAATATGAACGCCTCATTGAGGTCTTCAAGGCCCACAATATCGGTTATTTCTTCTACAACGGCGGTGGTGACTCGGCCGATACCTGTCTCAAGATTTCTCAGCTATCCGAGACCATGGGCTACCCCATCAAGGCCATCCACGTCCCCAAGACCGTGGACAACGACTTGCCCATTACCGACAACTGCCCGGGCTTTGGGTCGGTAGCCAAGTACATTGCAGTCTCCACCCGTGAAGCCAGCTTTGATGTGGCCTCCATGTGCAAGACCTCCACCAAGGTCTTTGTCCTGGAAGTCATGGGACGCCACGCCGGCTGGATTGCCGCCGCCGGCGGCCTGGCCTCAGACAAGGATTGCGAAATCCCGGTGGTTATCCTGTTCCCGGAAGTGACCTTCGACAAGGAAAAATTCCTCAAGCGGGTGGATGAGTTGGTCAAGAAACACGGCTACTGTTCGGTGGTGGTATCTGAGGGTGTTAAGGGCACCGATGGAAAATTTCTTGCCGACCAGGGCCTGGTCGACGCCTTCGGTCATGCCCAATTGGGTGGCGCAGCACCGGTGGTCGCCAGCATGATCAAAGACGGTCTGGGGCTCAAGTACCATTGGGGTGTGGCCGATTATCTGCAACGGGCAGCACGCCATGTGGCCTCCAAGACCGACGTCAATATGGCCTACGCCATGGGTAAGGCTGCGGTGCAGTACGCAGTCAAAGGACACAATTCCGTCATGCCTACCGTAGTCCGTGTTTCCAATAAACCGTTTAAGTGGAAAGTGGGCATGGCCTCCTTGAGCAAAGTGGCCAATGTGGAAAAGATGATGCCGAAAAACTTTATCAGTAAAGACGGTTTTGGCATTACCCAGGCCTGCCGCAACTATTTGCTACCCCTCATCAAGGGCGAAGACTATCCGCCTTACAAGGATGGCATGCCAAAGTACGTGCGGCCCAAAAATGTAGCGGTGCCAAAAAAGCTCAAAACCAGGTTCGAGGTGTAATGTGAACAACGCCGTCGAAATTTATGCTGATCCCGGCGGCGTTGTCTAATCTGTACGCATATATGTATGTTCCCGTTTATAAATCAAGGGCTTACACTCTATTTTTGAGTCCCGTCAGCGGCAGGAGAACACCACAAAGATTCCAATTTAATGGCTACATAAAAATATTTGCTTTGCCTATTCTGGGCTTTGCTGCAAGCTTGCAGGCTGTTTTCTGGCAGCCGGAAGCAAATGACAATTGATAAAGCACGTGAATTGCTAAAGGTTCAGGCCGATTTCGGTGGTTTCTACAACGGCAACTCGGCCAAGCTGATTCTGTCTGAAGTAAACCGCGAACACGGTCAGGTCGCCGTGGACCAGCTCATTCGTGAATTGGAACTGGAACACACCTTCGGCTTCAAGCCAGGCACGGAATTTAAGGGTGGCTTGGCTATAGATGACTAACAAAAACGTTATATAGCTTAGTGACTAAAAATTAACATCTCGACCTAACCCTACTAAATCAGGAGAAATCCCCATGGCGACCGGATTAATCATCGCATTAGTGTGCGCATTTGCGGCATTGTTATACGGCGCGATCTCAATCAAGTGGATTCTAGCCAAGCCAACCGGCAACAAACGCATGCAAGAAATTGCGGCGGCCATTCAAGAAGGGGCAATGGCCTACCTTAACCGTCAGTACTCCACCATCGCTGTCGCCGGTGTCGTCCTTATGGTCATCATCGCTTATTTTGTCGATGTTATGACTGCGGTGGGGTTTGTCATTGGCGCCGTACTTTCAGGCCTGACCGGCTATATCGGCATGCATGTCTCAGTACGCTCCAACGTGCGCACCGCCGAGGCCGCCAACGATGGGCTCAACGCCGCCATGCAAGTGGCCTTTCGCGGCGGCGCCATCACCGGCATGCTGGTGGTGGGTTTAGGGCTACTGGGTGTAGCCGGCTTCTATGGGGCGCTGGCGGCCATGACCCCCAGCGGTGAGACGGTCAACCTGGCGCCTCTGGTAGGTTTGGCCTTTGGTGGTTCTCTGATCTCCATTTTTGCGCGATTAGGGGGCGGTATCTTCACCAAGGGCGCCGATGTAGGGGCCGATATCGTGGGCAAGGTCGAGGCCGGCATCCCCGAAGATGACCCCCGCAACCCCGCAGTGATCGCAGACAATGTGGGCGATAACGTGGGAGACTGCGCCGGTATGGCTGCCGATTTATTCGAAACCTATGCCGTCACCATCATCGCTACCATGATATTGGGGGGACTGCTCATCAGTGGGGCAGGGGCCACTTCGGCAATCTATCCTCTGGTCTTGGGTGGGGTCTCCATCCTCGCCTGCATAGTCGGCACCTTTTTTGTCAAGGCCCGGGAGGGTGGCAAGATCATGAATGCCCTGTATCGTGGACTCATCGTCACCGGCGTCCTTGCCGCAGCGAGTTTTTACCCTGTCACCATGTGGATGATGGGCGACGGCATCAGCATCGACGGTAACACCATTTCGTCGTTAAACTTGTATTTCGCCGCCTTGATCGGACTGGCGCTCACCGCAGCCATGGTGGTCATCACCGAGTACTACACCAGCACGGAATACAAACCCGTACGGCACATCGCCGAGGCCTCCACTACCGGCGACGGCACCAACGTCATCGCCGGCCTGGGGGTGTCCATGAAATCCACCGCCTTACCCGTATTGGCCGTGTGTGCCAGTATTTGGGGGGCTCATGAACTGGCGGGGCTGTACGGTATCGCCATCGCCGCCACCTCCATGTTGTCCCTGACCGGCATCATTGTCGCCTTGGACGCCTATGGGCCCATTACCGATAACGCCGGTGGCATCGCCGAAATGGCTGAATTGGATGAGAAGATTCGTAACATTACCGATCCTCTGGATGCGGTAGGCAATACCACCAAGGCGGTCACCAAGGGTTATGCTATCGGCTCCGCCGGTCTCGCCGCCCTGGTGCTGTTTGCCGACTTCACCCACTCATTGGCAAGTCAAGGGGGTCCGGCCCTCAACTTCGCCCTGGACAACCATATGGTACTCATCGGTCTGTTTATCGGTGGTCTAGTGCCCTATCTGTTTGGCGCCATGGCCATGGAGGCAGTCGGCCGGGCCGCAGGGGGTATCGTTAATGAGGTGCGCCGCCAATTTAAAGAAATTCCCGGCATAATGAAGGGCACGGCCAAACCGGACTACTCCCGGGCCGTGGATATGCTGACCAAGGCCGCCATCAAAGAGATGATGATACCGTCCCTGTTACCGGTGGCAGTACCCATCCTGGTGGGCCTGATCCTGGGCAAAGAGGCCTTGGGTGGCCTACTCATCGGCACCATCGTGACCGGCCTGTTTGTGGCCATCTCCATGACCACCGGTGGTGGCGCCTGGGACAATGCCAAGAAATATATCGAGGACGGCCACCACGGGGGCAAGGGTTCCGACGCCCACAAGGCCGCTGTGACCGGTGATACTGTGGGCGACCCCTACAAAGACACCGCGGGTCCAGCCGTTAACCCTTTGATTAAGATTATCAACATTGTGGCCTTGCTGATGGTGCCGCTTCTGTAGCGGCGAGTAACGGGCGACGAGCAGAAACTGGGCCTGCCCTAAGGAAGGGGCGGCGGGCGCCGAGAACCTCAGTCAGATATTTCCATCGTGGAAACTACCGTTGAATCACTCTCGAAGCACGTGATTCGCAGCTCGCAACTTCTTCTCGGATGGGTATAATACCCATCCTTTTTGTTTGCCCGGTGAGTTTTAGCCAACGATAATAATTAGAGGAAGCAGCCATGCAAAAGTGGATCGACAAATTGATTGGCAAGGAGGTCAAAGTCATTACCCGCAACGATGAGACCGAACACGAGGGCACCCTGCTTGCGATCAATATGGAGCCCCTAAAGCACGGCATGGGCCCATCGGTGGCCATTGAGAATGATGACCGCACCCATACCCTGGCCTTTGATGTGGAGTATATCGACGAGTTGCACGAAGACGATTGATTGAGCCGGAAACCGGAATTGATCCAGCGAATCAATTCCCCGGTGAACGCCCGGCCATGGAAGCGCAGCGGGGCCAGACTGGGGTTTATCGAAGCCTCAATGTCACGCCAGGGTTGGCGAAGAAAATTTTAAGTAAGGCCAGGTAGCTCAGTCGGTAGAGCAGGGGACTGAAAATCCCCGTGTCGGCAGTTCGATTCTGTCCCTGGCCACCATATAATCAAGGACTTAGCGTCCTTTTGTTTCCTTCCGAATTTTCCTTGCGTGAGTTTTGCGTGAGGGCTGCTTTTAAGAAACACTCAGCCTGCGCAAAACCACCAGTTCCGGACGGTTCTCACCGCGTTTGCAAACACTGTTTGCCGCTTCTAACAGACGCGACAACTCAGCAGCCGAATAGTGCGTGGTGATCCTTCCTGACCGATGTCCTAACAAATCCTGTCGGTCTTCAAAACTCACCCCGGCAGCCCGTAAACGGCGACCGAACGTGTGCTTTAGATCATGCACCCGCACTTGCGGAAGGCCCACCGTATCTCTGGCACGCATCCATGCACTGTTCAACATGCGCCCTACCGGTTTGCCCTGGTATGTGAAAACATGGCTTGGATGTTTACCGCGCCGTGCTTCTACTACCGCTTGCGCCGCCTCCGATAGCGAGAAATCAGACGATGAAGGCAGAGGCTCATCCGATGACCCAAAACCGGCCTCTCAGTCGAAAATACAGCGCTATGGCCGGAAACGAGATCGTGATCGCGACAAATACCTGGATCGTAGGCGGTAATTCCGGGTATTCTCGATACATGGCTAACGCAGCTCCAACGAATGAAGGATCATTTATTTTGTCTACAACTCCGGAAATACTTCTTGCACTTCCAGTCAGCGAGGCATTGGCTGAAAGCGAGAAACCCGAATGTTGGAATTACGGTCAGGTCTTTTTTAAGCGAGCCAAGGAGGCCGAAGCAGGCGCAAATACCGAGGTTGCGACAGCCTGGCGGCTGTTGGGAGACCTATCCCAGGTTACACTGGAGCATAGTGACCCGAATGAGCCTTTCCGTCCGATAGTTATAACTGCCGATGGACGCTCTATTCTACCGAGTGATCTCGATGAAGTTACCGCCGGTGCAGTGCATCAACTTGGAAGGGTGATTGATGATGTAGAGTTGAGCGCAAGGCTTCTCGATATCACTTGGGTCTGCCTTCGCGACCCAGATGCTGCGCGACAAGCTGTCCAATGTTATATAAAAGCGGCAAAACGGCTATTTCGTCCTAAGGAATGGATTGACTACGCTTACCGCATTGAGCGAGCACTTCGCTTGTCGAGGCAGCTTAGAGATGAAGCCCTATCCGATACTATCTTAAGGGTGATCGAACAGAAAGTTCTCGACCTCGACGGAAGTGATCCTCTGTACATGACCGCTAACCTCATGGGATTGCTCCATGAATTTAGAAAAGGTGATCCTGACCTCATGAGCCAAGTTGCCAAGAAGGCGGCCAAGTCGGCAGAAGCGGAGAATGATTTTGACCGTGTGCGAGCGCATCTTAATAATCTCCTTGCGTGGCGACGTACAGCAGGTGACCAAAATGGTGAGAGAGATGCCGAGATTGCTATAGCCCACTCATACGAACAACAAGCTGATTGCCACTCTGGAAAAGGTGGAGAACTGTTAGCCGCAGAATTTTTGGAGCAGGCTCATGAAGCCTATCGCAATATTTCAGGAATGCACGTTAAGGTAGATGAAATCTACGAGCGGCTGCGTGAAGCACAGAAATATGCACGGGATTCATTACAAGAGATACGCACTGACAGTATAGATGTATCGGAAATAATTAAAGCTACACGGGAATGCGTGGCTGGCAAGCCATTCAGAGATGCGCTTCTGGCTCTTGCTACGATTACGCGACCAACAGATTTCAGCAAGGAAACTGTAAACGCACGGGAGCTGATGAAACAGTTCCCGTTCCAGAGCCTTTTCGGTGGCGCGAAAATTGATGATGACGGTCGAGTTATTGCACACAGGACTCCTGCGATCAGCGAGGACAAGAACCAGGCAGAACAGGCACTTTGGGAACGCGTAGTCGAGCAAGTCAGCTTGTCGTATCAAGTGATCGTACAGGCCCAAATTGTGCCCGCACTCAATCAATTGACTTTCGAGCACTCACCGTCACTTCGAGACATGCGAGACCTCGTTACTCATAACCCTTTCGTTCCTCCGGGGCACGAAGAGTTGTTCGCCAAAGCATTTATTGCTGGATTTCGATGGAATTTCCCAGAAGCTCTCTCAATCCTGATACCTCAGATGGAAAATTCGCTCCGGTACATGCTTGAACGAACTGGTGTCGAAGTGACCAAGCGTGACAAACATGGTTTGCAATCAGTCATTCAGATGGGAACCATCCTGGGTGATTGCAAAGACCAGTTGGAACAGATTATAGGGGAGAACCTTACCAAGGAGCTTAAGGTTCTGTTCAGCGACCAACACGGGCCTGATATACGCAACCGTGTAGCTCATGGTTTAATGGCGCATGACGAGTTCTTCAGCTATGCGGCGATCTATGCATGGTGGTTTATTCTCTACCTATGCATCAATCCCGTACATCGTCGCTTTCGGAAGGAGGAGAAACAAAGAGATAAAGAGGCGTCCACTTCGGAACAATCAGTTTAAAAGAGTCGTTCCTACTAGTAATGACCAAGAACGCTCATCCGCCTTGTTTTTTCACGATCAATGATGTGAGATTGAGAACCAATGGGGTCAGACACGATTGGTTGTTATAAAACATTGATACTGATTTGGCTTGCCGTTACTTGCCTGTCTGGAACCAAATGACTGTGATTGGGCTAAAATGCTCTACTTTCAAACTTCCTACTGGATAGCTTGGACGTGCCCCCTGCCACCGCAGCAGATCAATCGTGTCTGACCCTAATGGCACTTACTTAAGCTGATATAGTGCTTTCTAGTCCCTTCTCCCTCCGGGAGAAGGTTAGGATGAGGGAAGTAAAAGCTAGAAAAAAGTCAGTTTTGTTAATTTATCCCCTCACCCCAACCCTCTCCCAGAGGGAGAGGGGGCTTAAGTAAGTGCCATTCGTGTCTGACCCCATTGATTAAGTTCAAATCCTTTTATCCCTGTTTTACGTTGGTGCTAGAGCGAAGAATTAAATAATATTTGTGCAGGATCGCTAGCACCAACACGAAGTATGTCTATAACATCCTTTAGTTAAATCATCAAAACTGGGTAGACCAGCAAATGCACGGGATACACCAGCCCCGCAAAAGAAGACTACCTGACCCTCATCTCTTGCTGTTAGAAGATCATTTGGTATTGATGGTCCATTGGAAAAGAAGCGCATTATTGGGCCTCCATTGTCTAGGTTAAGTTATCTACGCAGAGGGAAGCTTTTTACCCTCTAACCTATCTTTGACCAGTTGTGCTAAAAACTCAGTGAAGGGAATAATATTTTGGTTGACGCTCGCTTCTTCGAGTGCTTCCATATAGGTATTGCGTAAATCTACAGGTGTAACTGTCCAGGGATAACCTCCTCCTGCGAGCATGGCGTTCATTAATAAACGACCGATTCGACCATTGCCATCCATGTAAGGATGGATGTAGACGAATATAAAATGGCCTAATACAACACGAACTGCTGGATTATCTTCTTCACTTAATAACTTAAAGAATGCAGGCATTAAGTCTCTAACAGCATCTTGATCTGGCGGTGTATGCATGGAACGGCGTATATATACTCTACTGTTACGATAACCAGCAAGATCAGTTTCCTTTATTAATCCAGCGGCAATTCCTGGAGAGAACATCTCTCGATACCATATGCGATGATTGTCATCCGCTACTGTACCTGGGTTTTGACCTTCCAATATATCTCGCAAGTTCTTTTTAACTGCCTGAAAGGCTTGCCAGTAACCACGGGCTGCCATCGCATTACGATGATTATTGTCGTCCTTGTTATTATCTGGGTTCCAATCGCCGCTTCTTACTCGTTCAATCAGTTCTTGATTGACTCGATAACCTTCAATAGACAAAGAATGGTAAGCATCTGAGGTGTAGGCATCCTCAACATCTTTTAGATATTTATCTAGATTTCTAATCTTTCCTGGTGATTTGGGGAAGTGATCAATAATGGGTTGTCGCATTGTGTGCCACATTAATTTTATGCGGTTGACGTAAGGAGAAGGCTCACGAAGCGGCATAGTGATAGGCAGTATATCCTTAAAGGGGTCGTTATCTTTCTCCCTTATGTCATATCCAGCAGATCGCATTGTATCGGCAGTTTCGTCAGCAATTTTATTATGCCCGATGTGACGGAACGCGCTGACAAGCCGACTAGCAATAGTGCTATGACCGCCCCTCAGGAGTGGTTCGAGTATATCCGAAGAATCTCTAATCATAGAAAGTGCCGCCCGTATATCCGTTGGATTTTGTTTATAAAATCTTGGTGAGCAGGCAACTAGAGCAGAGGGCAATGTAAACAGCTTGAGTCCATTATATATGGCGATATCATCCGTATCAGGGATCTTATGGCGGGATTCAAGTAGAGAAGTATCATGCGGAAAAGGTGTTACTTTATTTCTTGCCTTGGGTGCGCGAACAAAAAGTTGTTTGGGTACTGTCTGGTTGCCTGCATGTAGAGATAACGATTGTTCAGGCGAGAGGCACCAATCTTCTCCAAATCTTGTTTCTAGGTAAGCAGCACAGAAATCCCAGTAGGAGGCGTACCATGCTGTACTGTCTCCAGATACATCGTCTGGGCGAGAAGGGATATACCACCCTTTCATGACCTCCTGTATGAAGCCATTTTTTTGCAGGCGCTCTCGGTGGGTACGCGTTAAATCACGCGCACGTATAGCAACGATTCCCTTTTCCTGAAGTGCTTTCAGGATATCCAGAGATTGAGCTAATTTTTCTGAAGGGGTTGCCATGACATCTCCATTCCTAATACTGTACTTCGCGGGGTAAATATAGCTTATTACGTCCCGTTAATTATAGCTTATTCAGTTGTATCAAATATAGCTTATTCTGTCGAGCGAAAAATAGCTTATTATGCTGTGAATAGTAAATTGTGCGGCTAATTGAGAAGGGATTTGTAGGACAACAGAGTGTGAGTAAATGCTTCTCTAGAAATGTTTGAGTGTATCAATATTGTAGCGAAGTAACTTAAATTAGCCTGATTTGTGTAATATTTGAACAGAATTTTGGGGCAGGAAGTCATGGCGCTTAGGTTATGTATGCAACTAAACTATAATCCGAAACTAAATAGGAAATATAAATGGCTAATAAAGACCGGCTAGTCGATTCCGCTGGAATGCCAATTCCGTTTTCATGCGGAAATAAAAGATACCGCACCAACTTAAAAAAGGCATTAACCGTGGAACATCACCAACAAAAGGGAGTGTATTCACTAGCTCACTAGTAAGCCACTCATGTTCTTTGTGGCTAGAGCATGTAGTAGAAATTGGATCAGGCGATGAAGTCTATTGGCTCATGTGGTACGACAGCAATGGTACGCCAACCATCCCAATGAGCGGAGTCTTTGATAAAGATCAACTCTCAGAAATGACTAAACAATTGACTAAATTTGTTCCGTAAAGGCAGAATCTTTGTCTACAACACCTATCCATCAAATCCCCCAAATAATCAGATACGAAACAAGCAAACTGTCCAAGCAGGGCTATATTCCAACTAATTTCCTTGCGTGAGTTTTGCGTGAATCAGTTGTGCAAAGTCGTGCATTGTGGTGCAAATTGGGCAACGGGCGCACCGGCAACTTATTGATTGTTAAGGGATATAACCTTACCGCCTCGACTGAAAATCCCCGTGTCGGCAGTTCGATTCTGTCCCTGGCCACCATATTATCAAGGACTTAGCGTCCTTTTACTTCCTTCCGAATTTTCCTGCGAAACTTTGCGTGAGGGCTGTTTTTAAAGTATTTGGGGTGCCCATTAGCCCTTGTCTGGAAACAATCCCGGCATCCAGCGTGACGCCAGCCTTGCCGGGAAAGTGAGACATAAGGGCGTGCGCGTGCTCTTTGAGACTAGCACGCCGCTCTCAATCAGAGCCGCCACGACCCGCCGGGCTTGGCGGTCACTTGTTCCCAGGATGCCAGACACATCGCCACGTGGGAGTTCACCCCGGTACAGAATTGCCTCCAGGATACTCCCGGCCTTGGGTGGCAATTTATCGGCGCGAATTTCTTCCTCTGCCCATAGAAGAATACGATCACGCAACCGATCCGGCTGCACTAATTCCTCCATAAACTTCACCTGATCTAAACACGTTTCGAGAAAGAAACGTGTAAAGGATGCCAGTTCTTCTTCGCTCAGATTGCCTCTCCCATCAAGATCGTTACGTCGTGGTAG
Organism: Acidiferrobacteraceae bacterium; assembly: GCA_011052015.1. GTDB lineage: Bacteria > Pseudomonadota > Gammaproteobacteria > HyVt-429 > HyVt-429 > HyVt-429. The sequence goes on from DRJZ01000075.1 coordinate 10,855, forward strand.
GTCACATTGGGCAAGATGGCCTTTGTATGACTGCGCGTTCCGGGCAAGACCACGCGCAATTGACCAAACGCCGCCGGTATCGAGCGCCTCAAGCAACATTGCGTAGGACATTAACCGTGCGACACGGCCATTGCCGTCCAGGAACGGGTGAACCCAAAGCAGCCGGTGATGGGCGGCTGCGGCAGCGATGATTGTTTCTGCTTTTCCAAGGCCGCTGTAAACGCGCTCAAACTGACCTAGAAATCGTGGTACAGCACCAGGGCTTATTGGTACATGCTGGCCAACTTTAACATCACGCTGGCGCAATCTTTCGGGAACAACTTTCATGCGCTCACCCGTATCGGGATTTTCTATCCAAAGCATTTCATCGGGTAGTAGTTCTCCAAATCGCTTATGAATTTCACAAATTCCCTCCAGGCTTGCGGTCCTGCCACGAAGTCCACCTTCCTCAATCCAGCGCTGAACGGCAATATGGGCCTTGGCTTCAAGCTGAAGGTTGCGTTTCTCGGTGTTGGTGCTGTAATCGTTCCTAAGTGCACGCTCAATATCAATCGGATGGGTATCGTGGCCCTCAATCAAGTTACTGTAGTAACAGTTCATCGCCCGAACCAGATCGGCCAAGGCCGTTAGCACCCCCTCTGGAAGGCTCCGGCGAAAACCCGCTGAATGCGCCGCCAATTCGACCGCAAGGTCGGCCAGATCCCCACGATGGCGAGAGCTTTCCGAGATCAGCAGGGGTTCCATTATGGACACCTGCTCACCTTTATCGGGGGCCGATAATATGTCCGCTTCTATGTCCGGTTCAAAATCACTCATGATATGATTAATATCATAGTCTTGGGGCTATGTTAAGCCATTATTATGCCATTTATATGGCCGGTTTATAGTCCACTTCCAAAAATAGCGTTTCCCGTGTTTTCCGGGGCTACTATTTGCCCTCCTATCCTCACAGGTAAATAGCAGCCGAATAGTGCGTGGTGATCCTTCCCTAACCCATGAGGCTACAGTCCGCACACCGGTAGGGCCTGAGCCCTCGTGCGGTCCTCGCATCGCCCTGGGCAGGGCTTATTGTTAACGTCTCAAGCCAAGCAGTAAGGTTATAAATATGTGCTTGACAACATATGTACTCTAAGACATAATTAGATATGAGCTGGGGTGTTCTGTTTAACGATGCCTTTATGCGGATGATGGCGTCTGGCGCGTTACGTTTGCTTTCGACCCAAAGCGCAAAGCCGTTCTTTTGGTATGTGGTGATAAATCAGGAGGTGGTGAAAAACGGTTTTATAAACGGTTAATCAAGAAGGCGGATGAACGCTTTGATAACCATCTGAGCAGGCTGCCTAAGAAGAGCGGAAAGTGAACGGAGAAACATGATGACGACTTCATTGCATGACAAAACGAAATCCGTGGGAAGCAAGCGCCGCAAGAAAATAAAAACGCGCGTGCAGGAGCTTGTTGCGGAAGAGTTGGCTTTGCGCGAGTTGCGTAAGGCCCATCACCGTACGCAAGCCAGTATGGCCAAACAGTTGGGCATCAGTCAGGACGGGGTGTCGCGGCTTGAGCAAAGAAGCGATCTCTTGCTGTCAACCTTGCGTAATTATGTCGAGGCAATGGGCGGTGGTCTTCGTTTGATTGCTGAGTTTCCAGACCAGCCCCCTGTCATGCTAAGCGGGTTTTCCGATATTGGTGATGATCACCCGGCGCGGCGCTAAGGGAGTGCTTATAAAAAGGCCGTAACACAGAGAACCAATGGGGTCAGACACGAATGGCACTTACTTAAGCCCCCTCTCCCTCCGGGAGCACCCCTAGGGCATAAAAGGGTTGGGGTGAGGGGACGGATAAAATAACAAAACCTGCTTTTTTCTAGCTTTTACTTCCCTCATCCTAACCTTCTCCCTGAGGGAGGAAGGGACTAAAAAGCACTAAATCAGCTTAAGTAAGCGCCATTCTGGTCAGACACGATTGGTTGTTATGAAACAGTGATACTGATTTGGTTTGCCGTTACTTTCACGTCTGGAGCCAAATGTCTGTGATTAGGCTGAAATACTCTACTTTCACGCTTCCTACTGGATAGCTTGGACTTGCCCCCTGCCACCGCAGCAGAGCAAATAAACTATGATTGGGTGCTGTTTATGGCGTTGTTTCTCCTGCAAGCTCAATTTTCATTAAGTGCTGCTCAATTGTTTCAATCATATGGCCTGATAATGTCAGATTATTTCGTTCATTTTCCCATATATACATGAATTTTTCCGTAGTATCCATACCCGTATCCAGGACAAGCTTTTCAGGCAACCGTGCCTTCGCGGCAAAGCGTGTCAGCGTATCGATTGATAGGTCGGTCATGCTCTTTGATTTGAGGAAATTCAGCGCCATGTTTTTATCGTCGATATAGGCAATCGTGGAGACAAAATCATAGCCTGGGGAAAGAACTGCATGTCGCCGATCAGGATAGATCAGGCTCCAGTTTTTGAGATGCATATCCGCGTTGCCGATGAGTGTGTTAAAAACCAAACGGCGAATGAATTCTTCAATGCCCTTCGCTCCGATTTCCGCCCATAGCACTTCGGCAATGTTACGATAGCTTGCACGATCATATTTCTTTTCCGGATAGACGCCGAACACTTGCGCAAAGTCCTCAATATGGATTACTTCGCCATCATCCGTTCGATCAAAACGTTTGACGGCCAGCGCGGACCCTTTTAATCGCCCTATACCGTCCGGCAGCCCGGCTATAGAATCCAGATCTACGAGCTGGACTTCCGGCACGTCGATACCGGTCATGCGCGCCAGAGACATCATGGCGAATTCGTTTTCCGGCACGGCATCGAATTTCATGGAAGGAAGTTTTATGATCCAGGAGCCACCAACACCCTCCGCTGGAATGGTGAGACCACCCGTTGCCTCCATCACGGCGGAGAATTTGAGCTGAACGCCTGCAAGCGAAAACCGGAGGGCCGTTTGCGGACCATCACGACCCTGTTTGCCACCGCCATTGTCCCCAGGCGGCCATGCCCCATGCTCATCGGGCTCAATGGTAATACCTCCGGGCAGGTCGCGCCCTAGTACCCAGAGAAGAAAGAATTCACGCTTCCCATTCACACCTGCGCGCCCTGCCAAATAGTCACGCATCGAACCTTCCGGAAGAAGGTTTGAAAAAAATGGCGGTACGCGTATTCGGGTAGGGCGGATATCTGTAATCAACTCCCCCATCTGGTCTTTGAACGACAAACTCAATATCGGCCGGTTAGGATCATCAATATAGTCTTGCGAAAAAACGAATAGTATTCGCTCTCCCGGTAACAACGTCAGTGTGCCAATCTTCCGTCCATACAACAGCACACGGAGAATGGTGATGTCAGGCACCGTCACTCTCGTCATCTAGCTGATAAATAGGTCGTTGTGTTTCATATTCTTCGGCTGTTCTGCCGGTTTGCTTTACCAGGCTACTCACGGCGGGAACGAGCTGGCGCGGAACAAGCATGACTTCAAGGTCGAGCGCGCGCGCAATTTCGATCAGGTTGGACGTGCGTAGATCGACCGCGCCGCTCTCGACCCTGGAAAGGCGGCTCTGAGGTACACCAATTTCCCGGCTAAAGGCGCGCTGGCTTAGCTCTTTTTTCTCTCGCGCTGCTTTTAGAGCATCCGTAAGGGGTTGGATTGAATGTTCCATGGAGTGATACCTAAATAGTTATCAATATAGTTAACTGACAACTTATTGCATATCGTAATCGCTGTCAACAAACTATATACTATTATATATCATTTAAGTAGAGTGATATTCAAACGAGTATAACGCGATTATTAGCTTATTGTGTTCCACGGATATTAGCTTTTACTGCTGTACCATCCCCACATGGCCGCATTCTGGTCGCATGCAGCTTCACCGGAACCCTGCGCCGAGGAATCGCCCCCGTGTCGGCAGTTCGATCTGTCCCTGGCCACCATTCTACCGTACGCTGGCATCTTCCAGATGCGGTCATAGACGACGCATGAAACACCAATGTAAAACGAAAGATGGACGGGGGCTATTCCGGGGACATAATGAAATTCCTTGTCCCGCTTTTCTAATTAAATACTGTCCCCAGAATCCGTGCCCAGAACCCGGTGCGGCACAACCCTAGATCGCTTTGAAGTATGCCTCGGCGCCACCTTTCATGAAATAGTAGTCCTTGACCTTCATGGCACGGAGGCGGTATTCCAGCCAACGAACCTGTTTGCCTACGTTGTCGTAGATCAACAGGGTTTTCTGTTCCTTCTTGGCTTGTTCGATCAGCAATCTCAATTTTTCTGAATCTTCCAGGCTTGCCCATTTCTCATCGAAGGGAAACAGGCCTATCGAGGCACGTTGTATACGACTGCGAACATCAATCACTGCGTACTTACCCGTTTCTGCCCACCGCTTAAACTCCTTGGGTTTAATTAGTCGCGTCTTAAATTCCTTTTTACTGATAAGCCGAGAGGGGTCGATGGGACTTTTCCCCAACAATACCGTACGCTTAGGTTCGGCCCTGGCCCAATCGAAAATCCCCGCATCGAATGAAAAGACATCGCCAACACCGAATACCTGTGCCTTTCGAACGGCCTTATAGGACTTAAAACACGTGTGTCCATTGCAGTAGAAGATAATTGGATGAAAACTCTTTTGGCGCAGCGCTCTCACCTTCTTTACGAATCCGGTATGTGCAATGGGAATATTGGTGGAGCCCTTTATATGAATTGTTGCATACTCATAGGGTGATCGGACATCAACGATGTGTGTCTCTTGGGGCATGCCTTTTAGCTGACCAAGAGTGACAATCTCCACATCCGGGTATAACTTCCGGCCTGGAAATTCCTCTGCCGCCATCGCAGTGGTCACAAATGGAACTAACACAATTATAAGGAGTTGTCTTACAAGACTGTGCATTGGAAGAATCCTCACTAAATTGGCCAACAAACGTGGTGTTCACCGAACTACCACCTCGCGCAAAGTATAGACCACCTTAATCAGTTAACCAAACAGATGCAATAATCTCTCCTTTTCCAATGAAATTTACCGCCCATGTCTGTAGGTTTCTGGGAATGCACCAATTGGGGAAGTCGACTACAGGCGCCCTGTGAAGCGGTTTAAGTGCCAATCAGGCCTGAATGGCACTTTCGGCAGAGACCATGTGAAGACTCGAAGTGGCCCTGGAGTACCTCAACACTCGCAATCAGGATATTGTGGGTATTTCTCACACCATACCCAAGCATAGTGACGTTTCAATAAACTTATTATTAAGATCGTCAAATGAAGCTGAAGAAATTACGGAGCAACAAAGGACATATTCTCGCAAGACAATTATACTTTTCCAAGATTCGACCTAATTAGGTGGTCGCGAATACAACCGTATTACGGTGCAAACATTAATCGGCATCATGCAAACACATGCCACCGTAGATAACCGACAAATCCAGGCCATCTACCAGGAACTGCACCAGTACGCACACTCACCGGAGAACTTTACGCCCGAGGTCCGTCATGCGATCAACGACATGCCGACACGCTTTCCTCAACTCAGCAGAGCGCTCGTCTAGGGCAACATGCGCGTGATAAGCGATCTGCCGGGCAAAAACAATGGGGACGATGGTTTTGGCGGTGGCGGACGCAGCACCACTGAACTGACCGCCTTACTTGAACAAGCCCGGAATCACGTTGTGATCCAGTCACCCTATCTGGTGCTAACCGATGAAGCAAACGCCCTCTTTGAGAAACTTATCCAACGCGGTGTCACCATTCAAGTCAGCACGAACTTCCTTGCCTCAACAGATAATCTGCCGACCTCCGGCGGCTACCGTGCACACCGCAAATCGTTGTTGAAGATGGGACTCAATATCTACGAATACAAACCGCATGCGGAGAATCAGAAACAACTCATGCATAGGGCACAGGTGATGAATTGGCTGCTGACTTAGACTTGGTGCCCATGCCTAGCCTTCGCCTTTCAGATATTTATTAAGCTCATCTACGGAAATCTCACCGAGCATGTCATAAAGAATTTTCTTTTCACCGGCACCGCGCATTTCGAGCTTCAGAAACGGGCCTGCCTCCAGGAATACGGTCATGGCAGTACGCCCACTTTGGGCCTCTATGATGCCGGTATGATCACCGACGCGAAAACTCTCCGCATTGGGATTGCTGCGCTGCGCCATGGTGGCAATCTGACTAAACGCACCGAGCCCGGCACCTACAGTGGTGATAGAGACCTTCACAGTGGTGTTGCCTTTCTTGTAATCCCGTTCTACTGCCATCATGCCGAGTACGGCAGTCGACTTGACGGGCTTACCTTTAAATCCGGCAAGTTCGTCCTTTAGGTATGTCAACAAACGCTGAATATGGAGCTTATCAATGTCTTTTTTTGCCCAGTCCAATTCTTTGTTCGCCTTGACATAGTTCCCTTTTTCAACATACTCCATCGCCTTGTCGAAGGCTTTTTTTACATTTTTTACCGTATTAGTATCCGCACTTAGCCGGGTCTGCATTGAAAATATCAGAATAAAAAGTGACAGAAAGAAAAATAATTTTTTCATAATTACGTTACTCCATATATCCAGTTAGGCCATTTTTATATATCGAAATCAGGCGATAAGCTTTTTGGGAACCTATTAAATAATGCTCAGCCGCCAAGAGGCCAGACTGAAACTGTTAATTTCAAATAAATGCTTTTTTCTTGGCGCCTTGGCGGTTCAAGTTCAATTGATCATAATTCCCTTAGCTATGCACTTGTATTTCGCGTACAAAATTCTACCATGCATGAGTAAAATAACTCATTACTTCCATGTAAATGGTTGTACAGAATGATATCAGAAAACGAGCAAATCACCGGGTGGCAAAAGCACCGCATCCGACCACCCAAATCTAGCCAAAGGTGCTTGGGTCCTGAGGACCCCCACCATCACCCTCGAAAGATGTGCCTATTTGGCAGGAAAATAACAAATTTTCGTCTAATCGCATGAATCGGCCCGACTCATGCCAGCTAAGATCTTCTTTTTGTTAGATTTTTTATTGACGATGGGAAATGTGAGTCCATACTTAGTCTACACGCCCATGACCCATTCCCCTGCTATGAGCTCAATCGCAACCGTCCGTGGACCTGCGGATATGTCCTTTATTTTGGGGGACCTCGATCTGAGCCTTGAAGATGCGGCGGAAATTGCCAATGCGTGGAAACACCGGACCAAGACTCTCAGTTACCAATCCACTCAGAACCTATATGATGAGAGGGATAATCTCCTGGTTGCTGCAAATACAGCCATTACAGCAGACAAGGCCTCTGAACTATTACAATCAAGCGCCCTTGCCACACTAGACAACACTTCAACTCTTTGTGACCAGATTCGCAATGCGATGCTGGTGCATCAACTCATCGCTCTCTATTCGGCAGTGCTGTCATTTGAACAGCCAGACTTTGCACCACTTATATTCTTAATCAAACGATGCATTAGCGAGCTGCCCTCAGAGAACAGATTATTTGAATGGTTGGTAGATCTGCGCAATTGTGTAATCACCGAGGATGAGGCCCTAAGAAAATTGGGTGTCTCAACCTTACGCGCAGCCTATCTGGCGGCCTGTCTTGGTCGACGCACTGGCTTGACCACAGAGGGTTTGCAAGACGTCTTTGCTACTGCCCTGTTCGCCGATTTGGGAATGTTGTTTATTCACCCAGACACTCTTGAGAAAAAAATTCTGACGCAAAACGATTTCAGACAAGTGCGCACGCATCCGATAATCAGCCAACGTATCTTGGCAGAATCCAGCAGTTTCTCTCCCTACATCATGTCCGGCGTACTTCATCACCATCGCAATCTGGATGGCACCGGTTACCCTGAAGATGAGGATGAACCCAATGACTATGCACGAATTGCCAACATCGTCAGCACCTATACGGCGATGCGATGGCGCAGCCTGCCAACCCGGCAAATACTACGTGCCCTGATTCTAAGCAGCCGTTCTTTGGAATCGACCGGCGGCCCATCGGCAAAATGTGATCCTACCTACGTCGACGCACTTAATGTTATGCACATGGAAGATGAATTACTTGAAAAAGAAAAGCGGCAAATGACCGCGAGTGTAAACACGATCCAGGGCTATCAATTTGAAATATTCGAAGATCGCGATAGCCTTGCTGCCTACCTCTCCAAAATAATCGAGATATCCAGTATCCTGAGTACAGCGTATGCCCATCTGTCTAAATTTTTTCACACTGGCCGTCAAAGTGACCCTGAACTCAAGGAATTCATGAAGGCCTTCGACCACCTAACGATGCTACCACGAGTATTAAGAATTTCCGAAAACACCAACTTTGATACTCACCTTTCTAATACCGACACCTTGGGCGAAATCGAACATGATGCCCTGAGTGTTTATAGGGAGATGATGCGTGCGCGTACCGCAGTTAACCGCCCCCTGGATACATTACGTGACCGATATGTGGATGCCTCATTCCGGCGAGTACGCAGCACTTATTCGGCAGCCATTCATGAACTAAAAGACATCAAAAGCTTTATGAAAAAAGGTGTCGATACAGAAGCACAGTAGAGCTTGGCGTCTCTGCGAGAACCCATTATTATACCGTCATGGATCGCACCGTCCCTCAGACCCCGAAATGTCCCCAGGCAACTGCTAACGCTAGCTACCCACTATCACCTAAGCAGTTCGTGGATCGTCTCAATACGCTTACCTCATCTGTCCAGGCAGTTGAACGACGTTGATGTCGTCCCAAAGCTGGACAACCGTGAGTATCTTATTACATAAATTCCCGACTTGATCGAAATGAAACAGCGAGCCAATTGCCCTCAAGATATCCTGGACATAGAGCAGCTTGAGGCCATTCAACAACAATCGAACAAACAGAACTCAATAATCGTTTGTTCCAGCTCATCTGCCGAAGTGAAAACACCTCGTCTAAGTTGCTTGTCTGTTAGCACACCAAAAAATCGTTCGACCAGGTTCAGCCATGATGAACTGGTCGGTATGACATGCAGGTATACACGTTTATTCCGTTGCTCTTGTGGTATTGCACTCCCGGTATTCTCTGGTTCCCACGCTCCCGCGTGGGAACCCATAGCCCTGCCCTACCGAGCCAAACATATGCATTCCCACGCGGGAGCGTGGGAACAAGGTGCTAAAACGATTAATATATGATTA
>DRJZ01000076.1 GCA_011052015.1 Acidiferrobacteraceae bacterium
GCGCGGCCGCAGATCTACAAGTGACAAGATTCTAAGCTAGCATATAAATCAATGACTTAGAAATTTGTCACCTGGAAGGACACAGAGTGGTAACACATCTTTTCTCCGTGACTTCTGTGGTGAATAAACGTAATACGAGAGAAGCGCTACTTAATTGGTGGTTTAGAGTTAATTAATCAGGTATGAAGAGTCTTTGGTTTAACGGGTGTGTTGTGTGATGGATGAAACGAATAAGGGCCGTAGTTTGTTGGCGCCGCAGTATCTCAAAATATGGATAATGGTCCTGGCGGTGTTGGCGCTTGTAGGTTGTACGGGTTTGAGCAAAACGGCAACCACAAAACAGGCGCAGCACAAACAGGGGTCCGAAACCCAGCGTAAGCTCCCAAAAGTTGAGCTTAGTAAAAGTCTGGTATACGAAATATTGCTGGGGGAAATCGCCCGTCAGCGTAACCAGCCCGAGATCGCGGCCCAGGCCATTATGCGCGCCGCACAGGAGTCTCGAGACCCACGGTTGGTGGAACGGGCGGCCCGCTTGGCTGTATTTGCCAAACGCCAGGATGACGCTATTAAGGCGGCGCACCTGTGGGTGGAGTTAGAGCCCGACAGTCCCCAGCCCCATGAGACCCTGGGCGCATTGTTGGCGGTGAAGGGTCTGATGGACGAGGCCAGTAGTGAGTTTCACGTATTCCTTAAACTGCACGGTGATAACCTGCAACGGGCCTTTCGACGCATCTCCAAGGTCTTGCGTCAGACCCCTGACCGTGGCGCCGCCATTGGCTTGATGCAATCCCTGGTGAGTCTGCACCCCAAGGAGGCTGCCGCCCATTTGGCTTTGGCCCGGCTGGCGGGTGTGGATGTTTATAAGGTGGCTATCGCGGCGGTGAATTACAGTTTGGTGTTGAGGCCAGACTGGGAAACCGCCGCCCTGTACAAATCTCATTTGTTGCTTGCCACCAAGCGCTTTACCGAATATCGACAATTCTCCCAGACCTATTTGGATGACAACCCTTCTGCCAATAGACTCCGGGTCTATTTTGCACGGGGTCTTTTGGACCAAGGGGATCACGAAGCTGCCTTAAAGCAATTTAAGGAAGTGGTTGCCCAAACCCCCAAAGACGGTGATGCCGCTTTCGCAGTGGGGCTGCTATCCATTCAAACCAAGGAATACGAAGATGCCGAAACCTACTTAAAACAGGCCCTGAAAATTTCACCGGCCAATGATCAGGCCCGACTTTATCTGGGGCAACTCGCTATAGAGCGTAAGCATTATAAGGAAGCGATCAACTGGTATCAGTCCGTTGAGTCCTCGCAACTTCGGTTTGAGGCCCAGTTGCGCTCGGCGCTTGCCATGGCCGGTGGCGGTGATGTGGATGGGGCTGACAAGCACCTGGACGGTTTGGAACCCACATCTGAGAAGCAGCGGGTAAATCGTTATTTAACCAAAGAACAGATATTGAGAGAGGCCGGCCGTCTTGATGAGGCCATGGCCTTTATGAACGAGGCCCTGCATGAATTACCAGAAAACAAGGATTTGTTATATGCACGCGCCTTGTTGGCGGCCCAGCTCAATATGATTGCAGTGCATGAGCAGGACATGCGCCGGGTGCTGGCCAAGGACCCCAAGAATGCCAATGCCTTGAATGCTCTGGGTTACACCCTGGCGGATCAGACCGATCGTTATAAGGAGGCCTATGATCTGGTCGAGAAGGCATTGAAGCTTAAACCTGGCGATCCCTATATTCTTGACTCTATGGGTTGGGTCCAATATCGCCTCGGAAAAAATGATGAAGCCCTGAAGTATCTACGCTTGGCGCTAACGAAACGGCGCGATGCGGAGATCGCTGCCCATCTGGGCGAGGTGTTGTGGGTCACTGGGGACAAGGATGCGGCACGGTCGGTGTGGGATCGGGCATTGAAGGATTCTCCAGACAATGATGTCTTGAAAGGAACACTCAAAAAATTCAATCCATGAGGGCGATTCTCCTCATTCTCGTCACCTTGACGATGACGGCCTGCGCCACAGTGGGGCAACGACCACCGGTGGCGGATCCCCAAGGCGTCTGGCAACAGCGTCAGGATCGGTTGCGCCACCTGGATCACTGGGACGTGAAAGGTAAATTGGGCATGCGGGGGGAGAAAAAGAAGGGCCAGGCGAATATGGTTTGGGTGCGGCAAGGGGACACCCACAAGATTCACCTGTTCGGCCCCTTTGGTGGTGGCATGGTAAAGCTCACACAGGAACCTGGGCTGGCGCGCCTACTTGACAGTAAAAAGAAGGTGTACACCTCAGACAATGTCCATGACCTGCTGTATGAGACCACCGGATGGGAGATTCCCTTCGAAAGTCTCCAGTATTGGGTTCTGGGTCTGCCGGTCCCAGATGCCCCGAACCAATTAGTGCTCGACCCCTGGGGCCGCCTGGCGACTCTGCAGCAAGGTGGCTGGAAGGTCCGGGTATTGAGTTACCGCCGTTATGGGGATTATGAGTTGCCGCGCAAAATACAGTTGGTGGCCCAGCCGGGAAGCCATCCCGAGGCCCCTGAGCGTAAGGCAGAGGTCAAACTCGTTATCAAACGGTGGGGATTGTAACCCTGGGAGTGCGGTGGCTTGCACCGGCCAAACTCAATCTTTTTCTGCGTGTCCTGGGTCGGCGCGAGGATGGGCGCCATGAGCTTCAGACCGTATTCCAGTTTATCGGTCTAAGTGATGAACTGGAGTTCAGGGTCACTGCCGATGGCAAGATTTCTTGCGCATCTGCGCTAAAGGGTCTTTCCCCGGAAGACAATCTATGTGTTCGTGCAGCGCGTTTGTTGCGGGACACCCTCCAGGGTGACTTGGGGGCCGCCATTACCCTGCATAAGCGCATCCCCATAGGTGGAGGTCTGGGGGGCGGCAGCTCTGATGCCGCAACCACCTTGCACGTCCTTAACCGGCTATGGGGGACCGGGTTGTCTGTGGACGCCCTGGCCAGTCTAAGTCTGAGCTTGGGGGCTGATGTGCCGGTATTTGTGAGGGGTTGGGCTGCTTGGGCGGAGGGCCTGGGCGAGCGCCTGTCACCCATGGATTTACCTGAGCCCTGGTACGTGGTGGTGGCGCCACCGGTCCACGTGTCTACAGGCGAAATTTTCCAGGCCCTGGCCGAGGGCGTTTCCAATCCCGAAGAGCGATTGACACAGTATGGCCGTCCCCTCAGAATACGCGACTTTCTCGCCCACGGGGCTGGGAATGATCTGGAACCGGTGGCGCGCAGGCTGCATCCTGATGTGGGTCACGCCTTGGATTGGTTGGCCGGGTTTGGTCCGGCACAGATGACCGGGTCTGGAGCCTGTGTCTATTTGGCGGTGAGCACAGAGCGTGAAGCTTTGGCGATCACATCCCAATTGCAAGAGAATTATCGAGGGTTCGTTTGTCGAGGTCTGAATCAGTCTCCACTGATGAAGCAGTTGGCAAGCTGAGGTCCTGGGCTCCAAAGGATGGGGTCGCTGTGAACAGATTGGGGCATAGCCAAGTGGTTAAGGCAGCGCCGGGATATTTTGAGTGATTCTGGCATTGCTGGCATTGCCGGAAGTGACCAGGTTGACTGGAACAGAGCCGTAAGTTTTGGGGCGTAGCCAAGTGGTTAAGGCACCGGATTTTGATTCCGGCACTCCCAGGTTCGAGTCCTGGCGCCCCAGCCATATATTTGGTTGCCGATACGGTTACCGGGTAGATTGTTAGCCTGACCGGGTTATATGACGATGGGCGTAGGGAGAGAGTGTGCCCCGCCGCGAAAAATTGACTAGCTTTGTGAGCGAGGTGTGAGTCGTGTCCCACGACGATATGGTCGTTTTCACTGGAAACGCCAACCGGCCATTGGCGAAACAGGTGGTCCAGCAACTGGGTGTACCCCTGGGTAAGGCCGTGGTGGGCCACTTCAGTGACGGTGAAGTCATGGTGGAGGTCATGCAGCACGTGCGTGGTAAAGACGTGTTTGTGATCCAGCCCACCTGTGCGCCCAGCAGCGAGAGCTTGATGGAGTTGTTGGTCATGATCGACGCCATTAAGCGCTCTTCGGCCAGGCGGATTACTGCGGTAATACCTTATTTTGGTTATGCCCGCCAGGATCGGCGGCCGCGTACCGCACGGGTGGCGATCACCGCCAGGTTGGTGGCAGACATGATTGCCACTGCGGGCGCTAACCGGGTATTGACCATGGACCTGCATGCAGATCAGATTCAGGGGTTCTTTTCGATCCCCACGGACAATGTGTATGCCGGGCCGGTGTTGATTGGCGACCTGTGGCGTCACGAGCATAAAAATTTGTTGGTGGTGTCCCCCGATGTGGGTGGTGTGGTCAGGGCCCGGGCCATGGCCAAACAGTTGGAGGCGGACTTGGCGATTATCGACAAGCGCCGACCCAAACCGAATGAGGCCAAGGTGATGCATATCATCGGTGAGGTCGAAGGTCGCTCTTGTGTGTTGATGGATGATCTGGTGGATACCGCCAACACTTTGTGTGAAGCGGCGGCGGCCTTGAAGCGCAACGGGGCGGTTCGGGTCATGGCTTACTGCACCCACCCGGTGTTGTCGGGTTGTGCAGTAGATCGTGTGAATAAGTCCGAACTCGATGAATTGGTGGTCACTGACACCATCCCCTTGGGTGAAGCGGCGGCGGCATCAAGCAGTATCCGGCAATTGAGTGTTGCCGAGATATTGGCCGAATCCATGCGCCGTATTGCCGATGATGATTCGGTGAGCAGTTTGTTTATGGATTAGCCCTTAGAAGGGTTGGTTATTGTTGCCTGATACACAGGCGAGTTTAGGTTTGGTATTTTTAGAGCATCATGCTCGAGGTAGGAGTAAAGCGATGAGTACAAATTTTGAATTAGAGGCAGAGGCGCGTGAGGTTCACGGTACCCGTGCCAGCCGCCGTTTACGTCATGCTGGTAAGGTGCCGGCTGTGATTTATGGCGCTGGAAAAGAACCCACGCACTTGGTGATAAATCACGACAAGCTCTTCCATAAACTGGAAAACGAATCATTCCATGCCGCCGTCATTACCATCAAAGTCGGGAAGGAGAGTGAGCAGGCCATTTTGCGTGATGTGCAGATGCATTCCTACAAAGCCCAGATTTTGCACATGGATCTTCAGCGGGTGAGCGCAACCGAGAAATTACACATTAAGGTGCCAGTGCACTTTATTGGCGAAGAAGATGCTCCCGGAGTGAAACTTCACGAGGGTATTGTCAGCCACCAGATGACAGAAGTGGATATCGCCTGTCTGCCCGAATATCTGCCCGAATTCCTGCAAGTCGATGTGTCGACGCTGGAGTTGCATGCATCCGTACACCTTAGCGACATTGAGTTGCCTGAAGGGGTCGAGATTACCACCTTGAGTCACGGTGGCGATGACCAGGCCGTAGCCACTGTTGTGGTAGTGCGTGGTGGTGCGGAAGAGGAAGAAGAGGCAGATGTAGAGGGTGAAGGCGCAGAAGGTGAAGAGGGCGCTGAGGCGACTACCGCTGAGGACGGTGAAAAGTCCGACTAAGTATCCGGTTTGTGGCCGTTGGCATGTTGTGCCGCGTTGAATCGATACTGGACGATGCCCCGAACCGATGTCTATCGGCATCTCGCTAATTGTAGGCCTGGGAAACCCGGGTCGGGAACACATTCAAACCCGACACAATGCGGGTTATTGGTTGCTTGATCGGCTCGTCGTGGATAGCGGCGCAACGTTGAGATCGGAAGGCAAGTTCAAGGCCGGTGTCGCCAAGGGCCAGTTTGATGGCAAGCCGGTATGGTTAGTCGAGCCGCGCACCTACATGAATCTTAGCGGTGATGCGGTGGTGAGTTTTGCCCGTTTTTACAAAATACCCTCCCAGCAGATTTTGGTGTTACACGACGACCTGGACCTTTCTCCAGGTACGGTGCGACTCAAACAAGGGGGTGGCGCGGGTGGCCACAACGGCCTTGCCGATATTACTTCTAAGCTCGGCAGCAAGGATTATGTCCGCCTGCGTATAGGCATCGGTCATCCCGGTTCCAGTAAACAGGTTTCATCCTATGTGCTAAAAAAGGCCCCGGTGGCGGAACAGGCGCTCATCGACACCGCCATTGGTCTGGCCCGAGAGCATATGCCAGACATTGTTCGCGGGGATTACGAAAAGGTCATGAATGAACTACATACTCACGGCAAATAAGAAAACTCGTTTGCTGCGCGTTGAGTAGGGTCGAATTTATTCGCACAAAATGGTCGAATAAATTCGACCCTACAATTGTATTTCTCTGCGTCTTTGTCTTTGTGGCAAAAATTAGTTACGTATTTATGATATATCGAAATGGGATTTAAATGCGGTATCGTTGGGCTGCCCAATGTGGGCAAGTCCACTCTGTTTAATGCTCTGACCTGTGCTGGGGCCCAGGCGGAGAACTATCCGTTTTGCACCATCGATCCCAATGTGGGCATCGTCGAGGTGCCGGACCCCCGTTTGGATAAATTGGCCGAGATGGTCAAGCCGCGAAAGGTGCTTGCCACTGCCATTGAGTTTGTGGACATCGCCGGATTGGTAGAGGGCGCCTCAAAGGGCGAAGGTCTCGGCAACAAGTTTCTTGGCCATATTCGTGAAGTGGATGCCATCGCCCACGTGGTGCGTTGCTTTGAGGATGACAATATCACCCATGTGTCGGGCAAGATCGACCCGATCTCAGATATCGAGGTGATTGATACCGAATTGGCCCTGGCGGATATGGAGACCATCGCCAAGGCCCAGGCCCGTAACGAAAAGTTGCTCAAGGCCGGGGACAAGGAGGCAAAGGCCATGACCGGGGTATTGGCATCCATCCAGAAACAACTGGATGCGGGCAAACCGGTACGGGCCATGGAATTCGACAAAGAGGTCGTCACTGCGGTCAAGCAACTCTTCTTGCTGACCCACAAGCCGACTCTGTACATTGCCAACGTGAGCGAAGACGGCTTTGAGAGCAATCCCTATGTGGAGACGGTCAGTGCCTTGGCGGCGGAACAAGGTGCACAAGTAGTAGTGATCTGTGCCGGTATCGAGGCCGAGTTGTCAGAGATGAGTGAAGACGAACAAAAAGACTTTCTTGCCGACATGGGCCTGGAAGAGCCGGGACTCAACCGGGTGATCCGGGCCGGCTATAGTCTGCTTGGACTGGAGACCTATTTTACCGCCGGACCCAAAGAGGTGCGGGCCTGGACCGTGCGTCATGGCAGTCATGCCCCCCAGGCCGCGGGGGTCATCCATACGGATTTTGAACGCGGCTTCATCCGCGCCGAAGTCACCGCCTACGACGACTTTGTTGCCCACGGCGGTGAACACGGCGCCAAGGAGGCCGGGCGTCTGCGGGTAGAGGGCAAGGACTATGTAGTGCAGGATGGAGACATCATGCACTTCAGGTTTAATGTTTAAAAACAGATCAGTGCTGTCTCGTTAACTCC
>DRJZ01000077.1 GCA_011052015.1 Acidiferrobacteraceae bacterium
ATCAACGGCCCGGAGATGCGCTGCCGGTAACGCCTGACTTGCTCGGCGGTGCAGGTGCATCGACCCCGGGGATCGCCGAGATAACCACAGGGACAGGGATTCATAGCGGCCACAAATTGAAAGCGCGCTGGAAACCGGGCCTGGTGTGCGGCCCGGGAAATAGTCACATGACCAGACTCCATGGGTTCACGCAAAACTTCTAATACCCGCCGATCAAATTCGGGCAACTCATCCAAAAACAGGACTCCGTGGTGGGCCAAAGAAATTTCCCCAGGTCGGGGCCGACTGCCTCCTCCCACCAACGCCACCGCAGATGCGGTATGGTGAGGTGAACGAAAAGGACGCTGTCCCCAGGCCGAGGAGTCAAATCCAGAGTTTGCCAACGAATGTACCGCCGCCACCTCCAATGCCTGGTCATCGTCCAGATCCGGGAGGATGCCCGGTAAACGGGTCGCGAGCATGGTCTTTCCTGCCCCTGGAGGACCCACCATTAAAAGGCTATGGCCTCCGGCGGCGGCGACCTCTAAGGCCCGCTTGGCGACCGGCTGGCCACGCACATCAACCAAGTCCGGTGCCTGTGGTTTGCCGCTGGATGGCGCGGCCATCGGTACTACCATAGCCGGGCCCCCATTAAAGTGCGCGCTAACCGTCAGTAAGTGATCGGCGCCATAGAGTTGGATGCCCCCCACCATGGCCGCTTCTGCACCGTTGGCCTCGGGCAGCACCAGACTTCGCCCATTTCCCTTCAAACCCAAACAGGCGCTCAAGGCCCCCCGTACCCCGCGCAGGGCGCCACTCAAAGCCAGCTCACCGATGAACTCGTAGTCCTCTAGTGTTTGTTGGGGGATTTGCCCGGATGCGGCAAGAATACCCATGGCGATAGGCAAATCGTAACGTCCACCGTCTTTGGGTAAGTCCGCAGGGGCCAGATTGATGGTGATGCGCCGTGTGGGAAACTCAAACCGGGAGTTGATCAAGGCGCCGCGTACCCGATCCTTGCTCTCGCGCACGGCGGTTTCAGGCAGGCCGACCATATTGAGACACGGCAGACCATTGGTGAGGTGGACTTCCACGGTGACCGGTGGTGCCTCAACGCCATCCTGGGCGCGACTGTGAATGATCGCCAGACTCATTTACCCTTCCTTTGGCTTTTTGATTAAATAACTATATCACTTCTTTTTTTAAAGTACTGGGCCGCATCCAACGCTATGGGCAAATTTAACCAAAGTTAATTCCTCGCCACAGAGACACGGAGTTCACAGAGGAAAAGCATTTAATCAAATGCTTATCTGCATCAGCATGCTTAATATCGTGCAGGAATGAGGCATGTATAAAGCCACCATGGAGACCAACAGCTTTGGTACGCAAGGTCATTCTCTGTGCCCTCCGTGCCTCTGTGGCAGTGTGAATTGTACCCAATCAATCAAGGAGAAAGAACCAAAACTACTTTTTTAGCAACTCGGCTTCCAAGGTCCTGACTTGGTTCTCAAGTTGCTCGATCTTCTCTCGTGTTCTTCGCAACACCGCCTCCTGAACCTCAAACTCTTCACGCGTCACCAAATCCAGGTGCTCAAAGGCACTGCGCACCACGCCCCGCGCATTGTGTCTCAGGTCGTCCCCTAGACCACTGGGCAAGGCGTCCGCCAGGGCTGCCGTAACCTGATCTATGGAAGAGGGGGGCAGCTTCATAGGCCCTATTGTAACAGAACTCCTTCAGGGGGGGCCTAAGTGCACATCGTCAATCACCGCCGTAAATCCCTCTGGTGCAAGCTCTGATGGACAGCGAAACCTATTTAGTCTGCACAATGACTCACTCCCTGAAGGCTCGCACATATTTGGTGCAACTGCCCCTGGGGACTCGCCGATTTGGTGCGTCCGGTCTCCTAAGGATGGACCAATAATTGTCATAACCTATTGATAATTAGGCAATAACAAGAGTTGGCACGGTTCCTGATAAGTAACACAGGCAGCGGACAGTGTTGGTCATTGGGATGTGAGTAGTCCGTTCAGGTCAGGTGGTCGAGCACGATTGCGCGACGAGCCCGGCAAATCAAACTTACAGCAACCTTACGTAACAAATAGGGATAGGAGCAATAATGAACAAAACTATTTTTAGCAAAACACTACTTGCCACCAGCCTTGTCGCCTGCACGTCACTGGCCCAGGCAGAGTTCAGCGCCAATATGGCGTTGACTTCAGACTATGTATTCCGTGGCTTCTCACAATCCAGCGAAGACCCGGCAGTCCAGGGTGGTTTTGACTATACCCATAAAAACGGTTTTTACGCCGGGGTATGGGCCTCGAACGTTTCTTCGGATATGTACAACGGTTCCGGCATTGAGGCGGACCTCTATGCAGGCTTCAGCAACGAACTTGCCAGTGGCCTGAGTTACGATGTAGGTCTGATTCGATACAGCTACCCCGGCTCTTCACCTAAGACGGATTATGAAGAAATCTACGCGGGACTGAGCTATAAGTTCTTCAGCGTGAAATATTACACCGGGGTCGATCTTGGGAATGAGGCACTAGGTGATTACCTTGATGCCGGGCTGGAATTTGATCTCCCGCAAGGCATGGGTCTGGCGCTGCATATCGGCAACTGGAATTCCAAAGCGGCCGGGGGTGACTACACCGATTACAAAGTTGGCCTATCCAAGGAAATCAAAGGGTTCGGATTTGAGTTGGCATACACCGATACGGATGTCGACAACGATCCCCTCGCCAATGGTAGAGTGGTCTTGACGATATCCAAGGCCATGTAAGTGGTGCGACCCGCCCAAAAACTGGGCGGGCAATCCATCTGTTAAGGAGACAATCCTATGAAACAAGTTGTAGCCATTATCAAACCGTTCAAGCTTGACGATGTGCGCGATGCCCTGGCCGAAATCGGCGTACAGGGCATGACCGTAACAGAAGTCAAAGGCTTCGGGCGTCAAAAGGGCCATACCGAGTTGTATCGTGGCGCCGAGTACGTAGTCGATTTTCTGCCGAAGGTTAAGGTGGAGGTCGCCGTCGACGCGTCAGTTCTCGATCAAGTGTTGGAGGCCATTGTCAAGGCCGCCAAGACCGACAAGATCGGTGATGGCAAAATTTTTGTCTATGGCCTCGACCAGGTCATGCGTATCCGTACCGGTGAAACCGGTAAAGATGCGCTTTAACTCTGGGGAGCAATAATAATGATATCAACTATATACAAACGGGCGCTGGTCGCCCTAACCCTGTTGACCCTGCCTGGCGTTGCCCTGGCCGAGGACACCCTGAACTCCGGGGATACCGCCTGGATGCTGACGGCTACCGCACTGGTGCTGTTCATGACCATCCCGGGCCTATCCCTGTTCTATGCGGGTATGGTGCGCAGCAAAAACGTGCTGTCGGTACTCATGCAGTGCTTTGCCATTACCGCTCTGATGACCATCATCTGGGCCCTGTATGGTTACAGCCTGGCCTTCTCTGACGGTGGTTCTATGCAGGCGTTCTGGGGTGGATTCGACAAGGCCTTCCTGAAAGGTGTCACCGTTGAGTCATTCTATGACGGAGCACCCACGATTCCCGAAACGGTATTCATGACCTTTCAGATGACCTTTGCCATCATCACCCCGGCACTGATCGTCGGCGCCTTTGCCGAACGCATGAAGTTTTCCGCTATGCTGATCTTCATGGGTCTTTGGGTCACCTTCGTCTATGCACCGATCTGTCATTGGGTCTGGGGCGGCGGCTGGTTAGGTGACTACGGCATCCTCGACTTCGCCGGGGGTACGGTGGTGCATATCAATGCCGGTATCGCGGGTCTGGTCGCGGCGATCATGCTGGGCAAGCGCAAGGGCTTTCCCAAGACCGCCATGCCACCTCACAATGTGGGCTACACCGTTGTCGGCGCCGCCATGCTGTGGGTGGGCTGGTTTGGTTTTAACGCCGGCAGTGAGTTGGCTGCGGACGGTACTGCGGGTATGGCCATGGCCGTCACTCAGATCGCCACGGCGGCGGCAGCCCTGGCCTGGATGTTCAGCGAATGGATGATCCATGGTAAACCCAGCGTGCTGGGTATCGCCACCGGCGCCGTTGCTGGTCTGGTAGCCATCACTCCGGCCTCAGGGGCTGTGGGCCCCATGGGCGCCCTGGTCATCGGCGCGGCGGCAGGCGTAGGTTGCTTTTTCGCCGCCACCAAGATCAAACGTGCCTTCGGCTATGACGACTCCCTGGACGTGTTCGGCGTTCATGCCATCGGCGGCATCATTGGTGCCCTGCTAACCGGTGTGTTCGCGGCGACATCCTTGGGGGGTGCTGGTTTTGGTAGCGACAGCATTACCACTATCAGCGGTCAGGTCACCGCACAGGCCATCGGAGTAATTGCCACCATTGTCTATACCGGTGTAGCCAGCTTCATCATCCTCAAGGTGCTGGATATCGTTATAGGACTGCGTGTCGACGAAGACCAGGAAACAGAAGGTTTGGATCTGGCCCTGCACGACGAGCGTGGCTATATCCTATAAGAAATATTGGTCGAATAAATTCGACCCTACATTTATTTCGGGCGCCTCGGCGCCCGTTTTTTTGTCACTACAGATACAGCGAAGGCCAGACCGGTGTGTCGGATCAAAACCGACCTAATTTCGCATCTTTTCTCTCGTATCTATTCCTCCAATCGATACTCCACATAGGCCTCATCGCGTAGCTGGCGTATCCATTGCTCATAGCGTTCCCGGGCCTTGCGTTGATGTATCTGCTTGCGCACTTCTCCCCGCGCCATTTTCACGCTGACGTCCTGCTCGCGGCGCCCTAAAACCTGGATCAAATGCACTCCGAATCGGGTCTGTATGGGTTTGCTGAGCTCATTGATTTTTAGTCCTGCCATGGCCTTTTCAAACCTTGGCAACAACTCACCGGGGCTGGCCCATCCCAAGTCACCTCCGCTAAGCCCAGATGACGTATCGTTGGAATGGGCCTTGGCCAGATCGGAAAAAGACTCGCCATTGAGTACCCGCTGCCTAAGTTGGCTGATACGCTCACTGGCATCCTCTATCGAAAGGAGTTCGCTAGTCTTGATCAGAATATGACGAACATGGGTCTGGGTCGCCTTCTGCACCTTACCACCACGACGATTATGGAGCTTCAAAATATGATGCCCCCCGGCAGAACGAATCACACGGCTAATTCCATTGATCTTGAGTTTTTCGGCAGCCGCGACAAAACTCTGGGGTAATTCCGCTGCCTTCTTCCAACCCAAGCGTCCCCCATCCAGCGCCTCTTTGCCTTGTGAATACTCAAAAGCAGCCTTTTCAAAATCGAGTCCGTTTACCAATCGATCACGAAGTGACTCGGCGCGCTGTTTTGCGGCTGCCACGACCTCTGCAGAGGCAGAATCTGGTATGGATACCTGAATATGCGAAAGATCAAACTCTAAATTCACACCACCCCTTTTCTTCACACTGAGAAGTGCGTTGTCTATTTCGCCCTTAGATACCCGCACCCGTGAACTGATGTCACGCTCTATCAGTTTGCCTATAATGACCTGAGACTCGATCTGTTTTCGAAAGCTTTGATAGTCGATTCGATCTCTCTTTAGCGCCCCCCGTAACTGCTGCACAGTAATCTTGTTACGTTTAGCGATCTGCTCAATAGCGGCATCAATCTGATCTGAAGACACCTTGATTCCTGTACGTTCGGCATACTGCAATTGAATGCGGTCTATCACCAAACGTTCCAACACCTGTTTCTTTAAGGCGACTTCCGGAGGACTCGGTCGGCGCGCAAGGCGCAACTGTCTTTTTATGGTGTTGAGCTGGGCATTAAATTCGTTCTCGGTAATAATGTCATCATTTACTATGACAATAATTCGATCAATATCCGACGCGATGACCGCTTGGGACCCCAACATTAGCATACCCAAAAAAACCCACTTGCGAGGTACCACCCAAGCCCTAAGCTGAAAAATTTGATTTCTAATTGTGGCAAAAAAAGGTGTTAAGTCATTCATAAAAAATACTTACAACTCTCTAATAATTAGATTGATTATGCATCACCTATTCACATGCAGATTTCTGGCCGTAACCAAAATAATACGGCCGGAAGGTTTATTGCGTTTCTACAGCTTAGGAAATGATGGGTACGATGCTGTAATGGCTAAAACCCAGTGCTGATCTTCGCTAATCCAGTGAGTCGAAGCTGAAAAATAACCGCATTACGGTAGTCTGTGGTGGTGTCAACGCGCCGTTGCACAAGCACATGCGCCGACCAGCAACAGGCATTATAACCCACAGACGCGGAAGCCAAGAGTGATTGCTTATTAGTTAAGGAATAAATGTAGCGCCCACGAAGATCCCAACGGGACGCCAATGGCCAGTTAAATCCTAAATCAGCTTGATCGGTGCGACTGCGACGAGTATATCGGTAAGATGCATAGACCTTGGCATCGGTCCTCGGTGAGTAATTCACAGTAAATTTGGCCTGTTCGGTTTGATTGTCGCTGGGGTTCCACTGCAAAAACCCGGCCGTACGAAGCGTTGGGGTCAAGTTAGCACTGGCATCAAGCAATATATCGGAAGTTGAACGGGTTTGGGGAGTACCATTAAAAGTGACTTCCCGATCATCTAAATAGAAAATCTGTCCCACACTAACCTGCATGAGCTCACGACCCTTGGCGCCATCTAGCAGGCGGCTGGTCAGGGCAAGAGTCACTCGATTGGCATCTTCAACCCGGTCGGCACCGACAAACTGATTATCCCGAAAGAAGTCACTGAAGTTATTAAACGCCACTGCACTGGTATCAAACACAGGCAGGTCACCTTGGTCGTTACGGTTGGCATAAACATAAAATATCCGTGGCTCCAGAGTCTGTACCATGGCATCACCCCGGTAAGACGTATCGCGCTCAAAAAACAAACCACCCTCTACACTGAGCACACCTACGGTTCTTGAAGGATTACTACTGCTACCGGCAGCAATGTTTTCCAAGCCGTAATAACTGGTATGGCGCACCGCGACCTTTGGCTTAAGGAAACCATATACGGTATCCATGGGATAACTTACACTGGGCGTCAGGTCCAGGCGTGTCCCGGATACGCGCGTATCGTGCGAGAAATTGACCATTTCGCCATAAAAATCAAATTTTGGGCCACCCCGCTTGCGAGGAATCTTGGTCTTTAAAGTAAGTCGCGGAAGGCGTTTGTGCGGTCTGTTCGCCGCAGAAATCGAGTCATCGACAGTCTGATACTGCAACACACTAGCTGAAAAATCCCATAATTTCCCTTTATAATCCAGCTTCGCCTGCTGTGGTAAATGGGTCTGAGCATAGAAACCAATTCGATTAACAAAATCATCAAAGTATTGCTCATCTGACACCCACTGATAGTCAACATCACCTGACCAACGACTACTAATTTGTTGCTTGTGCTTTAGGTTAAATGCGCCACGATCAGCACCAAATTCGCTGTCGTTGGGGAGATAAGAACCACTCACGATGCCCGAATAGTCCTCTTGCAGATAACGAAATTCCCCATCCATTTTGAGGCCGCGATTGGCCATGATGAGCGGGGTAATAGTGGCATCCATATTGGGTGCAATGTTCCAATAATAGGGCACACCAAAAACAAAACCCGAATCAGCTACACTGCCAAATACAGGAAACAAAAAACCCGATTTCCGTTTATCGGAAATGGGGAAACTCATGCTGGGAGCATAGAATATCGGTACCCCTTTAAAACGCACGGTCATGTTCTTGGCATGACCCTCACCGGTGGCAAAATCCAGATCCACCTTTCCGGCACTCAAAATCACGTCATCCTGACCCTTGACGCAAGTGGTGTAGGTAGCATTGCTCAATTTGAAAAGCTCAAAGCCGGCAAGCTCGATCTTTTCTGCAGAACCTCGAGCCAGCATGGCTACAGTCTTGGGGTCCCCCGTGTTTCGTGACCGGTCTGCAATATGGTAATCGGCGCGTTGAGTCTCGCCAACACCGGCCTCCAACTTATAGCGTATGAAGGAGGTGCTAATGGCATCACCGTCTGCTGTACGTAACTCCACGTTGCCTTCGGCCTCGACCTCGTCCTTCGACTCGGTGTAGGTGAGCTTGTCCGCTGAAATGGACTGTAGGCCCTGATTGGCCACAGCGCGACCAGTGAAGATTACCGGTCCTTGCTTGGTCTTTTCAATCTGATCGGCCTCAAGCTCAATGGGCAATTTTGACATTGGCAGGTCAGCTTGATCAGGTGGCAGCACACGCATCGGTAATAGATCAGGTGCGCAAATCTCGGCGGCCAGGGTGGGCTGAAATACACTCCCTCCGCACAACGCCAGGACTATGGCACCGTGGCGGCTGTATAGTAGGCCCTTAATGGTTATATCCAGCTTCTTTATTTTATGAAATTGCATAGAATCAGTGCCCCTTGGAGTTTAGCGTTATTATCATGTCTGCTTGGGGGTGGTGGCAGTAACCACGGTTCCGTATATTTATTTTTTGTCAGTGACGCATTATAGAGGCTCAAACGGGGTGGATGAAAGACTCAATCAACTAAATTCCTGGCTTGGGGAAACCTTGGGCCCGGAGCAGTTTGACCTGCACCCGGCATCGGTAGATGCCAGTTTTCGGCGCTATTTCAGGGTTCAGACCCGTAATAACAGCTATATCGCCATGGATGCACCCCCAAATCAAGAAGATACAGGCCCATTTGTGCGTATCGCCCAGCAATTCCACAGCATCGGTCTGAACGTCCCCAAGGTGCTGGAGCAAGAATCTACCCTGGGCTTTTTGCTGCTATCCGACCTGGGCCAGCGCCTGTATCTCGACCATCTGGACGCAGACACCGTAGAGCGCCTGTATGGTGATGCCTTGGGCGCCCTGGTGGTACTCCAGGCAGGGACCGACCAAGATAAGGCCAGCCTGCCCCCCTACGGCCATACCCTTTTGAACCAGGAGATGGAGTTATTTAGGGACTGGTACCTGGGTCACCACCTGGACCGCCCTCTTGAGCCGGGTGAAGCTGCAGCCCTGGATCAAGTCTTCGAACATCTGGCTCAATCTGCCCTCGATCAACCCCAGGTATGGGTGCATCGGGACTTCCACTCCCGCAACCTCATGCTCACCAACCGCAATAATCCGGGCATTCTGGATTTTCAGGATGCAGTATACGGTCCGGTGACTTACGATCTGGTCTCTTTGCTGCGCGATTGCTATATCTGTTGGCCCCGGCAACAGGTGGAGGAATGGGTCCAGGGTTACTTTGATTTAGGCATCCAATCCGGTTTGCCTGTGGGTGAATCCGAGGATCAATTCCTGAAGTGGTTTGACTATATGGGGGTACAGCGTCACCTCAAGGCCATTGGCATCTTCGCACGGCTCAATCATCGCGACGGCAAGCCGGGCTATCTCGACGACATCCCCCGGGTCATGGGCTACATCAAGGAGGTCAGCGCCCGCTACACGCCTTTGCAACCCCTGCACAATCTGGTCATGAGCCTCGGCGCGATCTGATAATGGATGCTCTGATACTGGCAGCAGGTCGGGGTGAACGCATGCAACCCCTCACGGATCATACCCCCAAACCTTTACTCGAAGTGGGTGGCCGCAGCCTTATAGAGCACCTACTGCTACAGCTCTCACGGGAAAAAATAGATCGGGTGATTATTAACACCGCCCACCTGGGCGAACAGATTGTGCAAAAATTAGGCGACGGTCAATCTTATGGCGTGTCGATCCGCTATTCCGATGAATCCGATGGCGTTCTCGAAACCGGCGGCGGCATCGTCAAGGCCCTGAACCAACTTCGCTCTGACCCCTTTGTGGTGGTCAATGGCGATATATGGACCGACTATCCCTTCCAGGGATTGCCAAACTCCATCAATAGCTTGGCCCACTTGATTCTAGTGAATAACCCGGATCACCATTCCCAGGGAGACTTCAACCTGAACAACAATAGAGTGAACCTTAGCGACGCGAATCGAGGTGGCACGCGTTTCACCTACAGCGGTATTGGATTATATTCGCGCAGCCTATTTAAGGATTGCCAGCAGGGGGCATTCCCCCTGGCCCCGCTGTTGCGTCAAGCCATCAAAGACGGCCAGGTCAGCGGTGAATACTACAGCGGACAATGGTGGGATATCGGGACACCGGAGAGGTTACGCGAACTTGACCGACAACTTCGCGTGGAATCTAACAAAAGTTCTTTGCACCACAGAGGACACGGGGGTCACAGAGAAAAGGATGCGTAGCTATAACTCTGTGGTGAACAACAAACCTGCCGCAATTGGACTGAGCTTTACCGGGTTAATGCATACCAAAGCCGGCCAAGGTACTCGTGACAGGCTGCGGCACTGGCATGGAGCCCACCGGCAGAGGGCAGATAGGCCAACAGCGTACGGTCGGCTGCGCTATCCGTGATAAACAGGGTGGGGGCCGGTATCACCAGAAAACCCATTTTTCTAAACTCACTGACGCCTCGCCACATATGCCAGGCGTGAGTGACCAGATAGATACGATCAACCCCCAAAGGATCCAGCACCTCTTTGCTAAAGCGGGCATTCTCTCTCGTGTTTCGAGAACGGGACTCAACCCAGCGGCTGGTGATACCAAAATCTTCCTTTAGGGCACGGGCAGCCACCACGGACTCGGGCTCAGAATCGCCAGAAAACACCTGGCCGCCACTCAACAAGATGGGAATACCCGTCTGTCGATGCAGTCTTGCCGCATAGCGCAAACGCTCCAGGGCTGAGCCACTCACCGTATCCTGGCCACCATACTCAGGGGCCTTGGGATAGTAGCCTCCCCCTAGCACCACAATAGCGCCGGGCTGAGTCGTCGCGGGGTCCACCACTAAAGCCTCATAGCGCTCTAAAGAACTTAGCAATGCCTTACCGGTAACCGGCATACTGAATATATACAACAACAGCAAGGCAGAAAGATTGATGCTCATGCCCGCACGCCGGTGACGAATCATGACAAAACCACCGATCACCAACAGACTAATCGACAGCCCGGGTGGCAATAACAAGGTCGCAACGGCTTTACTGAAAAGCAAACTCAAGGTGCGGAGATGTGTACCTTGGCCGCCTGCATGTCAGCGTGATAGGACGATCGCACCATCGGCCCGCTGGCGACGTTACCAAACCCGAGAGCACGGGCAAAATCAGCCAAAGCTTGAAACTCGGCCGGATCAACGAAACGTTCTACAGGGAGGTGGTGCACACTGGGCTGTAGATACTGGCCAATGGTGAGCATATCGCAGTCATGGACATGCAGGTCGCGGATGACCTCCTCAATCTCAACCAGGGTCTCACCCAGACCCACCATCAATCCTGATTTAATCGGCACCGCCGGGTGGCGTTGCTTAAACTTTTTCAACAAATCCAGTGACCAGGCATAATCGGCACCGGGCCGCGCCTTTTTGTAGAGTCGCGGCACAGTTTCCAGGTTGTGATTAAACACATCCGGCGGCGAGCCCTCTAAAGCATCCAGGGCACGATCCATACGCCCGCGAAAATCTGGCACCAGGGCCTCAATCACCAACTCGGGCAAGGCCTGGCGCAGGGCATTGATGCAGCGGGCAAAGTGGCTGGCGCCACCATCGCGCAGGTCATCCCGATCGACGGAAGTGATCACCACATAGCGCAATCCCATGGCCACCACGGCCTGTGCCAAATTAACCGGCTCGTCCTCATCCAGGGGCTTGGGGCGACCGTGGGCCACATCACAGAAGGGGCAGCGCCGGGTGCAAATATCCCCCATGATCATAAAAGTGGCGGTACCCTGGGCAAAACATTCCCCAATATTGGGGCAGGATGCCTCCTCACACACGGTATGCAGTCCGTGTCCCTGCAACAGGGCCTTGAGACGTAGCACCGATGGCATATTGGGCGCCTTGGCACGTATCCAGGGGGGCTTGCGCAGGGGCGGCTTGGGCACCACCTTGATCGGAATCCGTGCCGTCTTGGACGCCCCCTTCAAAGGATTGGGGCCACGGCGACGTACCGTTAATTTCGATTTGCTATCAGGCATCGTTGGTCATTACGTTTATTCACCACAGAGGGCACGGAGGAAAGAAGAATGGTATTACCAAACTATGCAACTGTGCTCTTCGTGACGCAATATGCTGTACGGGGTGCCCCGTTGTCGATCACGCCAACATTAATGCTAACGGGTAGCAGGTTCAGAATTTCGAGCTCACAGTATACGTCAAATGACGACACAGCGGAGTAAGCAGTCGATCAGCAATGGCAGCGACAGAGTCGCCTATGCCGAGATCGGCACATTGGGTCACCTCCAGGCCGGGATAACCACAAGGGTCGATGCGTTTAAACGGGCCAAGATCCATGTTCACATTGAGACTCAGACCATGATAGGTGTACCCCCCTCTCACCCGCAGGCCGAGTGCGGCAATCTTGCGGCCCGCCACGTACACCCCGGGGGCGCCTAGTCGCCGCTGGCCCAAGATTGACTCGACCGCCAATAGATCAATCACGGATTGCTCCAGGGCTGTCACTAGTTGGCGCGCACCCCAACCACGCCGGCGTAGATCCAACAAAAGATAAACCACTAACTGGCCCGGTCCATGGTAAGTGATGTCACCGCCACGGTCACTCGCCGCCACCGGAATATCGCCGAGTTGTGGAAATGGTTTTGATGACAGCCGCCGACCCAGGGTAAACACCGGTTCGTGCTCTAACAACCAGATCTCGTCGCCTGTAGAAGGCGTGCGGTGGTCCACAAACTGTTGCATGGCCGCGAGCGAATCAGCATAAACCTGCCGCTTAAGAGGGCGCACCTTGACTGGACTCACTTTTTGTTCCTTACAAGGTCATTAGAACTTCGGGGCAATCACGAAGATCGCCATAAATTCGTTCCAATTGTTCCCGACTGGTCACCCAGACGATGCAGGTAATAGACACATAACGATCATTCCGACTTGAACGGCTCTGCGTCGCACGCAAGTCGGTTGCACCGATGTGCCGGGACACGATTTCTTGCACCAGGGCCTCAAATCGAACACTTTTGAGCCCCATGGCCTTCACCTCATACTTGCAGGGGAACTCAATGAGATCTTCGTGTTGACTTCCGTTGCCATTGCCAAGCCTCTTGCCCACCCTTCAATTCCTGCGCCCAGCACGAAATTCGTCTTTGTAATGCTTATAGAGTTGTAACATGCGTTCGAATGCGGGTCCGGGTTGGCCTGCCCCAACCTGGGTCCCATCGAGTACAGTAACAGGCAAGATTTCTTTAGTAGAACTGCACAACCACACTTCATCCGCACCACGCAACGCACCCACTGGAATGTCCTCTTCACGACAAGGAATGCTATTTTCCGTGGCGAGCTCTACAATCAAATCCCGGGTAATTCCAGGAAGAATCGCAGGGCCTTTAGGGGGCGTCACCACAACTCCATGCTTCACTATAAACACGTTACTCGCTGCCCCTTCGGTCACCTTGCCATCACGAACAAGCAACGCTTCGCTTGCCCCGCTAACCGTTGCCTGTTGCCGCAACAACACGTTAGGCAAAAGAGATACGGCCTTAATATCGCATCGCTGCCAACGGTTGTCCTTAGCTAAAATTACTGCCACCCCTTCTTGCAATATCTTAGTGCTGGGTGTTACCAGGGGCTGTGCATAAACGAATACCGTGCAGTCTACCGAGTCTGGGAAACTATGGTCCCGCGCCGCCACTCCCCGGGTCACCTGTAGATAAATCGACTGATCATCATCGGACTGCGATATCAGTTTCAGCAGCACCGAATTCCACTTATCACGAACCAGCGGATTTTCAAGGCCAATCGCAGTGAGACTGCGATCCAGGCGATCCATATGCTGGGTAAACCGAAACAGGCGGCCTCCGTAAGCCGGGATGACCTCGTAGACACCATCACCAAAGATAAAACCGCGATCAAATACAGAAATTGTAGCTGACTGGGCAGGCACGAACTCGCCATTGAGATAAACTTGATGCACTGAATTCATTAATAGGGGTTGATTTGGCTGCCCTTCCTTTTGCGTGCTTTGCGCCTTTGCGAGAGTATAAGCAATGCTACCCATATGTCGTTTACTCCCACCATTGTTGTACCTGGTGAAGCAGTCCATGATACCACTTGCCCCGGGATACCGGATACAATGCCATCAAAGGATACTCACCCAGCTGTTGGCCTTCATAGTTGAGGGTGAGATGCCCCAATTGCCGACCTGCCTCAATAGGAGCGGACGGGTGGGCACCGGTATACACATTGGCGCTGAGCATATTAAACGCCCCCCGTGGCAATGTCACATGCAATGCCTGCATGAGGCCGAGATCAACCTGGTAACTCGACCCTTTTAGGATTTTCATTCGAGTTACCACCGTAGTGGCATCCAGAAGAAATCGGGTCTCGTAGGCCTTAAACCCAAAACCCAACAGGGTCTTCATGGATTCATTGCGTGATTTTTTGCTTGGCGCCCCGAGCAAAATGGCAACCAATCTCATGTCCTGGCGTTGGGTCGTGGCAATGAGGCAATATCCCGCTGCCCGAGACTGGCCAGTCTTCATCCCATCCACACCCGGGGTCTGCCAGAGCAGGTTATTTCGATTGTAAAACCGTATTTTGCGAAATGCGAACTCTTTCTCACCAAACCACGTATAGAATTGGGGAAATTCGCGGATCAGTATACTGGCCAAACGACCCAGATCATGGGCAGAACTCCTGTTCTTACCCGTCGGCAAACCCGTGCTATTGTCAAAAAAGGTATGCATCAAACCCAACTCTCGAGCAACGCGGTTCATACGTTTAACGAATGCCTGTTCGCTACCGGCCACATGCTCGGCAAGGGCCATGGCAGCATCATTGGCCGACTCAATGATCATACCTTTGAGCAGAGATTCAAGCCGGATACTGGAATGAGCCGGTAAAAACATTCGAGCACCGGGCATACCCCATGCCTTTTTACTGATCATGACCTTGTCGCCAAGCATTACCTCACCGGCACGTAATCGATCAAATACCAGATACGCAGTCATCACCTTCGTCAGGCTGGCTATAGGCAATGAACGGGTACCTTGATGTTGAGCCAGCACCCAACCATTGTGATGTTCCATCAACAACCAGGACTTTGCGGGTATAACCGGGACCGGGGTCTTAGATAAGGGGGGTACTGGCCAAGACGTGTTGTCGGCCAGGGTCACCGGGACCATACCCACAGCCGCGCACACCATGATCAATCCGGTAATTCGATTTAGATATGACACTTTTAATCTAATGGAAGCACCTGAATAATGCGCTCAACCGCCAAGAACACCAAGAATTTTCTTTTGAAAATCAACAATCTATTAGCTTGGCGCCCTCAGCAACTGCTCCCTGCGTTGCTCTCGGCTTTGGCTCCAAGCGTCGCTCTACCTCCCCCATACTCTTCCGTGTGCGGCTGCACACTACGGGCACCGAGGTCCGTGGAGTCGTACCCCTTCCATTCATGGAATCATTGGCGCCTTGGCGGTTGAGCGTATTAATCAGAGGTTCCTTAATCTATTCCACCACCAGCCGGGCATTAACAAAGCCTTGGTGGCTGACTTTTTCTGCAAGATCGTCACCCTGAGTGACTGAATTCAAGGGGCCAATGCGTACTCTGTGCACCTTTCTAGCCCCGCTACGGGCCATTTGAATCACCACCGGGCCCAACTGTGCCTGTTCTAATCGCAGTCTGAGTCGCTCTGCATTAGCTCGACTGATAAATGCGCCTACTTGCAAATACAATTGCGGCGCACCACCAGCATAATCCAGGGACCGAGGCGCACCGGACTCCAGTCCTGCATTGCTTTCTCCGCTCACACCTTGCAGCTCTACCAACGCGGTCCCGGTGGCAAGCACGCCAATCCGGTGCGCAGCGGCATAAGACAAGTCTATCAATCGATTATCGTAAAATGGACCGCGGTCATTAACCCGCACCACAACCGACCGTGCATTGGCCAGATTAGTCACCCTTAAAAAACTGGGTAGTGGCAAAGTACGATGGGCGGCGCTCATCCTATACATATCATAAACTTCACCGTTAGAGGTGCGCCTACCGTGAAATTTTTTGCCATACCATGACGCCACACCCCGCTCTTTGTAGTGACGTGCGCTGCGAATGGGATGGTAGGTTTTACCATTTACACTGTAGGTTTTGTTTCCATAACGGCTGAGGCCCTCACCGGTAGGCCTGGCATCCGGAATCGCATCAATATCCACGTTAGAACGCTTTGGTGGTCCATCGCCCTCATAATAGCCGCCACGTTTATGCCGCCCCCCACAACCTGAAAGTAAACCGACACACACCACAAAAAGCAGGATGTTACGATTAACTGGACTCATAGTAATGCTCGCGTATCAATTGGCTCAGCTCATAAACCGCCATGGCGTAACGTACATTATGATTGTAACGCGTAATAACATAGAAATTGTAGAACCCCAGATTATAGGCATCACCCGATTCCAGGCGCAACTTGATGAGTGATACCTTTCTCTCACCGGATAGTTTTTCCGTCAGCAGTACACCCCGCTTCTTGAGTTGCGAGATGGTGTAACGCGGCACCATGTCACCTTCATCCACAGATATTTTTGAACGTCCTACAGATACTGGCGAGATGATACGGTCACCCTGCTTCCAACCATGTTTATAAAAATAGTTGGCTGTGCTGCCTATGATGTCCGCCACATTGGTGAGTAAATCACGCCTATTATCGCTATCAAAGTCTACGGCGTATCGACGATAGCTGCTCGATATAAATTGCGGTACACCTATGGCGCCGGCATAGGAACCTTTCACTTCTAATGGATTTAAACCCTCTTCCCTGCTCAACAAGAAAAACTGCTCTAATTCCCGTAAAAAAAAAGCCTTGCGCTGGGATGACTTCAGACTGAGGGTCACCAAGGCGTCAATCACGGGATACTTGCCAATAGATTTTCCATAACGGGTTTCAACGCCCAAGATGGCAATGACAATCTCTGGTGGGACACCATAGGTTCGATAGGCCCGCTCCAGAATTGCCCGGTGTTTTTTCCAATAGTCCGCACCACTTTTGGCGTACTCATCACTTACAAAATTACGCCGGTATATGTACCATGGATCTCGCTCCGCAGGTCGTTTAATCGCCGCAACAATATCTTTCCTAATTCGCGCCCCGCGCAGCACCCGCTCGAGTACAACCCGCTTCATACCGTGTTTGACCACCATGAACTCGACAAACTTTTTCATTTTAGGACTGCGCTCAACAACAATAGCATTGGCTACCATAGGAAATAGCATGCCTAGATAAAGCGTGGCGCAAGTGGTTGTAACAAATCGGTTCAAGTTCATGCTTTAATGCGAAAGTAATTTTCGATGGGTATGAATGCTCATCAAAATACCGAATGCAGCCATCAGGGTAACCATAGATGTTCCGCCATAGCTGATAAGGGGTAATGGAACACCCACAATGGGCAATACCCCGCTCACCATGCCGATGTTGACGAAGATGTAGAAAAAAAATGTTAACGCGAACCCCCCGGCCAACAAGCGTGCATAGGTGTCTTTGGCACAGTAGGCAATATAGATGCCTCGTACAACTACGAAGACATAAACTGCCAGCAGAATACTTACGCCGATAAGGCCAAACTCTTCCGAAAACACGGCAAATATAAAGTCCGTCGAGCGCTCTGGAATAAATTCAAGCTGGGATTGGCTCCCGTTCAGCCAGCCCTTACCAAAGATTCCCCCGGAACCCACGGCAATGGTGGACTGGATGGTATGGTATCCAGATCCTAAAGGATCTGCCCAAGGATCAAACAATGTAGTGATACGTTTTTGCTGATAGGCGTGCAAGTGAGACCATATCAAAGGCGCGATTGCTGCGGCTGCCAGGGTCAACAGGCCAATCAACCGCCAACGCATACCGGCCAGGAATATGACCACCAGACCCGATGCGGCAATCATCAAGGCAGTGCCCAGATCGGGTTGTTTTAGAACCAGGATGATGGGAAACCCCAGCAACAAGGCCGCCAAACCCAGCACCTTAAGATCCGGCGGCAGAGGGTGTTTTGTAAACAACCATGCCAGTGTCATTGGCACGGCTAGCTTCATGATCTCAGCGGGTTGGAATTGAAATAAACCCAGGTTCAACCATCGTTGTGCGCCCTTGCCGATGACCCCAACGCCCCACACCGCCAACAATAAAATCATGCCTCCTATAAACAGGTAGGGAGACCAGCGCATTAGACTGGATGGCGCAACTTGAGCGACGGCAATCATGACCGCAAAAGCCATGATGATGCGCAATACCTGACGGAATACCATCCCCAGATCTTCACCCCCTGCGCTATAGAGTACAAACAGGCTAATAAAAGACAAGGTCAACAGACCTACCATCAATGGCCAATCAATATGCAGTTGATCAGTTCTGAGCATGATATGGCCGCCACCTGTAATTACAAAAGAACACAAAAGCTATCCGGTCTGTTTTTCGGGACCGTTGGCAGCAGGGATACCGTCGTCGAGCGTACGGGGATGTATTTACCGCGTGTCTCGAAAAACAGAGCGGATAGCTTTTGTGCTTATCAGTATCTCTATCCACGACCCAACTGCCTTTTCTTCACTTTGTCCTCGGGTGGAGCCACGAACGGCGTTACACCTAAAGCTTTCTGTGGTAAAACTTTATACAAATAATAATCCATAACCTTTCTGGCTATGGGTGCGGCAGCACTCCCCCCGTGACCCCCATTTTCCACAATCACCGCTATCGCAATCTGCGGATCTTCCACTGGCGCAAAAGCTACAAACAAGGCGTGGTCACGATGGCGTTCGGCAACATTCTTTTCCTTATAAACCTCGTTTTGTTTAATGCCTATAACCTGTGATGTCCCGGTCTTACCGGCAATTTTATACTTGGCGTTATAACCGATACGTCTGCCAGTCCCGGAGGGTCCATGAACCACATCGGTCATGGCCTTAATCACAACGTCGTAGTGCTGCTTGTTCTTTACAGGGTTCAAATCTGAGGGTACTGGCTTGAGTAATTCAATGACCTTGTTTGCTCGATCTTCGATAGCATAGACGACCCGCGGTTGCATGCCGAAACCACGGTTGGCGATAAACGACAAAGAATGCGCCAACTGTAGGGGCGTTACCAGAGTAAAGCCCTGACCAATGCCGGTAATCACCGTCTCACCAGGATACCACGGTTGATTATGGATACGTCTTTTCCATTCCGGCGAAGGGATGAGCCCTCTCTTTTCACCATCAAGGTCAATACCGGTATAGCGGCCAAATCCCATTCCAGTGAGAAAGTCATAGACCTTATTGATGCCAAGCTCTGCTGCAAGGTCATAGAAATAGACATCACAGGATTCAACGATGGCCCGCCGCAAATCCACCGAGCCGTGGCCAGACTTGCGCCAGCAACGATAGCGATGCCGACTGTGGCGCAGAGTAAAATACCCTGGGCAGAAAGTGCGTTTCGATGCTTTGCGACCGAACTCCAGTGCCGCCAGACCGAGAAACACCTTGATGGTGGAACCGGGGGCATATTGACCCGCCAAGGCACGATTGATCAGGGGCTTGTCCGGAGATTCTCGCAGCAGACTATAGGACGCTTCATCGATACCGTTCACAAACAGATTGGGGTCATAGGTGGGTGTGCTCACAAACGTCAGCACCCCGCCGGTCTTGGGGTCCATCGCCACCACCGCGCCCCGGCGGGTCCCCAACGCCTGTTCTGCCACCGCCTGCAATCTTGCGTCAACACTTAGATATAGGTTTTTTCCGGCACGGGGTTTGCGCCGGTCAAGTAATCGTACTCGTCGACCGTGGGCATTGGTTTCAATTTGTTCGTAGCCTGCGCGTCCACGAAGAATATCTTCATAGCTCGCCTCCACCCCCAACTTGCCCAAATAATTCATGCCGCGATAAGCGGCCTTATCAATTCTTTTTAAGTCCGAATCACTGATCCGCCCCACATAACCCACAAGATGGACGCCCAATGAACCCATAGGATAGTGCCGTTGCAAGCGGGCTCTCAAATCAGCGCCCCGGAGTCTATGTCGATTGACAGCAAATCGTGCCGCTTCAACCTCGCTCAGGCGGTGCCGTAACGGTAGGCTCTCAAAGCCTTTACGGTCTTTACGCAGACGCGTAAACCGCTTAAGATCTTTCGGCGTCAACTGCACAAGTTTGCCCAACTCTCGCAATAGATCAGGCACATTTTCTGCCTGATCGGGCACAATCTCTAATGTGTAAGCCAGAAAGTTTTGCGCCAACACCGCCCCACTACGATCCAGGATCAGTCCACGTACGGGTATAATGGGTAATACACTTATCCGGTTTTTCTGTGACAGGGTCACATAATGATCATAATTCATAACCTGAAGATAGATAATCCGCCCCAACAACAAACAAACCAGTATCAAAATGACTATAGACAATATAAATAAGCGGGCATAAAAAATACGCGCCTCATCCGCATAGTCCTTGATTCGAATCTGTGACACGAATTATTTCGCCCGGCTGAGTCGCCGAACATCGCGAAGCACAACAAACAGCCAAGGCCACAGGATCATACTACTGAGGCCGGGCATCCACTGCATCCAGGTGGGATATAGCCCGCCGGTCAGGCCTTTTACCCAGATCGTAATGGCTTGACCAATAAGCACCAATACCACCACAAAAATGGATTGCTGCCATAGAGGAAACATGCGCACACGCAGATGAAATGTGACCGCCAAAAACGCGATCACTGATTTGGCCAAGGC
Source organism: Acidiferrobacteraceae bacterium (assembly GCA_011052015.1). GTDB lineage: Bacteria > Pseudomonadota > Gammaproteobacteria > HyVt-429 > HyVt-429 > HyVt-429. The sequence continues at coordinate 20,706 of DRJZ01000077.1, forward strand.
ATTCTGACCAAGTAAGCTACCCTGCATAAGATCTACGATAAGACCCATTAGCCAACCGTAACCCACATTGACAGTTTGGGGCGTGGCCATACACCAATATATCAAGACCATGCTGACCCATTCTGGCCGAAAGGGCTCGGCCCAATATGGCAAGGGGAGCACATCCAGGATTAATGCCAGCAGAAAGGAAATGGCAATCACCATACGGCATCGGTCCCTGTGTTGCTGGCCCAAGCCGATCATTTCTCATCTTCTCGTTTCACCGATACCGTGGCCTCGGACCCGGGCCAAATCAATAATACCTCTTTACTGTGGTTCAACCGCGCCACTGGCAAAGCAACAATCTCAAGAAAAGATTCGTTGGCATCGCTGGTAATGCTCTCAACGCGTGCCACAGGATAGCCGGCCGGGAAACGCCCGGCCATCCCTGATGTGATCAAGACATCACCGGTTTTAATATCTGAAGTGGCGGTCAAATGTGGCAGGGACAACTTATTGGTGGCGCCAGTACCAAACAGAACGGTGCGTAGACCATTGCGCTGCACCTGGACGGGTATGGCATGCCCTGGATCGGTCACCAGGGTAACCGTGCTGGTGGAAGGTGAAATTCCGGTAATTTGGCCCATAATACCATTGGCATCAATCACTGCCTGACCCACAAAAACACCATTACGACCGCCCTTATCCACCAACAGTTTTTGGGTGAAGGGCTCCAGATTAACTTCTATCAATTCGGCGATAAGCGCCTTATCTGCCACCTTGGCGGCCGCCTTAAATAAGGCTCGCAAGCGCGCATTCTCAGCCAACAAGGCATCGTATTTTAGTTGCGCCGCTTTGAGTTTTAGAACTTTAAGCCTAAGCTTTTTATTTTCTTGTTGATAAACTTGGTGACTGGTAAAGAACTCACCCACTCCGGTACCTACTTTTTGGGGGAGAGAGGCAACATATTGGATGGGATAGATAACCGTAGAAAGAATAGAGCGTATTTCACGAAGATAATGTGACCGCTGGTCTATTACCATCAACGGGATGGACACCGCAACGGCTAGCAAAATACGCACTATAGGGGGTAATGCTTGAGCAGCCCGGGCGTGCCTCATTGCATCAACATTTCACCAGCACACTCAATCGCCTTATGTGTGGCCCACGCTAACACTGGATTCACTCGTGACTGAAGACGTCACCCAGGCGATCCATTTCCTCCAGGGCACGACCACACCCACGGGCAACACAAGTCAGCGGATCTTCAGCAATAATAATGGGTAGGCCTGTATCCTCCATCAAGCGCCGGTCCATATCCCGTAACAAGGCGCCACCGCCCGCAACCACCATGCCCTTTTCTGCGATATCGGCACCCAACTCCGGTGGGGTCTGTTCCAAGGCCAACTTAATAGCATCAACGATCTGCGCCAAAGGTTCGCTAATAGCATCATGGATCTCATCGCTGGTAATAGTGAGACTGCGGGACACCCCTTCAGCCAGATCCCGACCCTTTATTTCCATATCCAGATGTTCGGACCGCGACCATGCGGTGCCAATCTCCTTTTTTATGCGCTCTGCTGTGGCACTGCCCATCAACATACCGTGCTTACGGCGCACATAATTGACGATATATTCATCAAATACATCTCCGGCCACACGCAGGGACTGCGAATAGACCACACCCCCCAGCGACAGGATACCGATCTCGGTGGTACCCCCACCTATATCCAGAACCATGGATCCCGTGGCCTCCGCCACCTGAAGATTAGTGCCGATAGCCACAGCCATAGGTTCCTCGATCAAAAATACCTCGCGGGCGCCCGCCCCCACGGCGGATTCCCGAATCGCCCTGCGCTCCACCTGGGTGGAACCGCAGGGTACGCAAATCACAATTCGCGGACTTGGGCGCAAATAACGGTTTTCCTGCACCTTGCGGATAAAATGCTTGAGCATCACCTCGGTCACGGTGAAATCAGCGATGACCCCGTCTTTTAAGGGTCGAATAGCCTGGATGTTCCCCGGCGTACGGCCCAGCATCAGTTTGGCCTCACCCCCCACCGCGAGCACTGTTTTATTGTTCATATTGCCCGGCGCATAGCGGATCGCCACCACCGAGGGTTCATTCAGGATGATGCCCCTGTCACGAACGTATATCAGTGTATTGGCAGTGCCGAGATCAATGGCGAGATCATTTGAGAAAAAACCGAAGAAACTATTTAACATGCTGTCCTGACGAAGCCGAGATTATATTGTGGTGGTCCTAAAGCGCCGCTACTGTATCAACCGCCGCAGGCATGTACAACCAAATACATAGATATGGTAGTTTGTCAGCCCAGCAATCAGCCGTTACCCACAACAAATCGAACTCATGGCCCTAGACCCAACCGATGTCCGCAAGATCGCCGAATTGGCGCGACTCGAGATTTCCGACTCTGAGTTGACAATCTATACTCACAGCTTGGCCCAGATCCTGGACTTGGTGGGACAGATGAATGTGGTAGACACGACCGGTATCAGCCCTATGGCCCATCCCTCGGACAGCCCCCTGCGGCTAAGGCAAGACCTCGTCACTGAACAAGACCACCGCGAAGGCTTTCAGAAGATCGCACCAGCGACCGAATCAGGCCTCTATCTGGTGCCCAAGGTCATTGAGTAGATGCAAAATTGAGGGGTGCCCAAGCCTAGCCCCCCCTAACCGCTCCCAAACAATACACATCGCCACACTTTGAAATAAATAAGGCCTGCAATTTATCATGCATCGTAAGACCATCGTTGAGCTCAACACCCCCCTCAGGACGGGAGAGATATCCAGCGTCGAACTGACCCAGGCATTTCTCGACCGCATCGGCCAATATCAAGACCTCAATGCCTTTATCACCGTTGCCTCGACCACCGCACTGGAACAGGCCCAGGCCAGTGATGACCACCGCAAAAACAGGGATCCGAGGCCCTTGGAAGGTATCCCCATCGCCCAAAAAGACATCTTCTGCACCGAGGGTATACTCACCACCTGTGGCTCAAAGATGCTCAGCAACTTCATCTCACCTTACGACGCCACCGTGATCCAGCGTTTTAAAGCGGCGGGCGCCATCATCCTGGGCAAGACCAATATGGATGAATTCGCCATGGGCTCCTCCAATGAGACCTCATTTTATGGCCCGGTCAAAAACCCCTGGGCCAAGCAGGCGGTGCCTGGTGGCAGTTCCGGAGGCTCGGCGGCCGCCGTGGCCGCCCAACTGGCCCCAGCGGCCACCGGCACCGACACCGGCGGCTCCATTCGCCAACCTGCAGCCTTGTGTGGCATCACCGGCCTCAAGCCAACCTATGGACGGGTATCCCGCTATGGCATGGTGGCCTTCGCCTCGTCCCTGGACCAGGCCGGCCCCATGACCCGCACCGCCGCCGACGCCGCCCTGCTGCTCAATGTCATGGCCGGATTTGACCCCAAAGACTCCACCTCGGTGGACAAACCGGCGCCCGACTACACCACCACTTTGAACGACGATCTCAAAGGAATACGCCTTGGATTGCCCAAGGAATACTTTGGCGACGGCTTGGCAGCGGATGTGGCCAAGACCATAGACAAGTCTATAGAGGAATTGAAAAGACTGGGGGCAAAAATTGTCGACATCAGCCTACCCAATAGCACCCTGGCCGTACCCTGTTACTATGTATTGGCTCCCGCAGAGGCCTCCTCCAATCTGTCACGGTTTGATGGGGTACGTTACGGTTACCGTGCCGCAGATTATGACGATCTCAACGATATGTACCGAAAAACCCGCTCCCAGGGTTTTGGCGAAGAGGTAAAACGGCGCATCATGATTGGGGCCTATACCCTTTCTGCGGGATATTACGATGCCTATTACCTGAAAGCACAGCAATTGCGCCGCCTGATCGCCGACGACTTTCATAACGCCTTTGGCCAATGTGATGTGATCCTGGGGCCCACCACCCCCACCACAGCTTTTGACCTCGGCGCCAAAACCGATGACCCGGTGTCCATGTACCTGAATGACATCTACACCATCCCCGCCAACCTCGCCGGCCTGCCGGGGATGTCCATCCCCGCCGGTCTGGGCGAGGACGGCCGACCTATCGGATTGCAATTGATCGGTAACGCTTTTGAAGAAGCCCAATTACTCAACGTGGCCCATCAATATCAACAAGCCACGGATCATCACAAACAAGCACCGAAAGGGTTTGAATGAAACTGGAGATCCAAGATCCAAGAGAAAAGCATAAAAGTTACTTGACACATTGTCATTCCGAGTGAAGCGAGGAATCTCCATCGAAATAAAGATATATACTGACAAACTATGCCAACACTACATATAAAAACCGGAGCCAATCTCAAAGCTTGTCTCTTGTATCTTGCAACTTGTATCTGGGTTTAGTTATGCAATGGGAAACCGTTATCGGACTTGAAGTCCACGTTCAACTACGCACCAAGAGCAAACTGTTCTCGGGGGCCTCCATCGCCTTTGGTGCCGAACCCAACACCCAGGCCTGTGAGGTGGATATCGCGCTGCCCGGTGTGTTGCCGGTGATGAATCGCGACGCCGCATACATGGCGGTTAAACTGGGTCTCGCCATCGACGCCACCATCAACATACAATCTGTATTTGCCCGTAAAAACTATTTCTACCCTGACCTGCCCAAGGGCTATCAGATCAGTCAGTACGAAATCCCCATTGTGGAACGCGGCAAGCTGGACATCGAAGTTGACGGGAAGAAAAAAACTATTGGCATCACCCGCGCCCATCTCGAAGAAGATGCCGGCAAATCTTTACATGAAGAGTTTCATAGCAACACCGGCATTGATCTTAACCGCGCTGGCACCCCCCTGGTAGAGGTGGTATCCGAGCCGGACATGCGTTCCCCTGCCGAGGCCGTGGCCTATCTAAAGAAACTCCACGCCCTGGTGCGTTATCTGGATATTTGCGATGGTAATATGCAAGAAGGCTCCTTTCGCTGCGACGCCAATATCTCCATGCGTCCCAAGGGCCAAGAGAAACTCGGCATCCGTGCTGAAATTAAAAATATCAATTCGTTCCGCTTTGTGGAAAAGGCCATCGAATATGAGATCGAGCGTCAAATCGATGTGCTTGAAGGTGGTGGAGAAGTGGTGCAAGAGACGCGTTTATATGATGCCGCCAAGAACGAGACCCGTTCCATGCGCAGCAAGGAAGAGGCCCATGACTACCGTTATTTCCCAGACCCGGATCTACCACCACTCATGTTGGATGACGAGTTCATCCAGTCGACCAAAGACAGCTTGCCCGAATTACCCGCTGCAAAGCGGCAACGCTTTATAGATCAATACCGTCTCTCCGACTACGATGCAGGGGTACTCACCACCAGCCGCGAACTGGCAGACTACTACGAAACCGTGGCAGCCAATGCCGGTGATGCCAAACTAGCCGCCAACTGGGTTAGCGGTGAATTAGCAGCTTACCTTAATAAGGAGAGCCTGGATCTTGACCAAGCGCCCATTAGCGCAGAACTATTGGGCGGCCTGGTAAAACGGATAACCGATAACACCATTTCGGGCAAGATCGCCAAAGATATTTTCGAGGCCATGTGGGTGGGTGGAGGCGATGCCGACAGCATCATTGACAGCAAAGGCCTGAAACAGATTTCCGATAGCGGCGCCTTGGAAAAAATAGTAGACGAAACCATCGCCGCTAACCCGGGCCAGGCTGAACAATACAAAAATGGCGAAACCAAGTTGATCGGTTATTTTGTCGGCCAAATCATGAAGGCCACCCAAGGTAAGGCCAATCCGAAACAGGTTAATGAGATTCTGAAGAAGAAGCTAGGCTAATAATCTATTGAGCCTTTGCCGCAAAGGATTCGCAGAGGATGCAAAGAAATCAATAACCGTGTGCCATCCAATCATAGAAACACAACACAATAAACCACATCATCTACAGGTCAAGGTCTCCACAGTGACGCCAAATGAAGTGGCACCATTATAGTATTGGGTGACGATGGCGATTTCATGTTTTAATTGAATCGCCGCTGTCCATAACTTATTCCTCTGGGGGTTTTGCCAACCAATCACCAACATATCATCAGTCCTGGATACAATGGTCCCCTTAAAGTCAATGAACTCATCTTTATCACCAAACAATTTGCCGCGGGCAATGCTTCGAACGGTGGGCTTGTCGGTATCAATGCGGGAAAACACCTTGTCACGCAATTCCATGGTCAGGTCATCCAAGTGGGTGATAAAGGTCACGGCGGGCTGATCCTCCGCATCCACCCATTGCAGCCTATTAAAAAGAAAATCTCGATTGGTCATCGCATTGGACCTGCATTTTAGAAGGGTCGGTCTGTCACCTGCCCATAAATTCTGGGCCCCCGACAGACAAAGTCCGGTTGCGACAACCAGAGGTAATAATTTAGTCAACAATTTTTGCATAGCTCATGTCCCTAGTGCTGCCCCGCTTATTTGTATATTAGACTATCTAAAAATTTTTACAGACGATTTTGATTTAAGGATCAGCATCTATCTCGTAAAGGCCAGATTGCCTGCTATTCCTTATCGATACTCCAAATACCTGCGCCGTGGGTGGCGATAAGCAGAAATGCAAAACTATACAGTGCAGCAAGCTCGCCACCGTTTAAGAGAGGAAAAAAGGCCTTAGTGCCGTGGACCATCCAATACGCTGCTGCAGACAGGCCACTACACAAAAAGGCGGCATAACGGGTAAATAATCCGATCATGACTAAGACCCCACCCACCAATTCGATGGGTCCTGCAACATAGACAATAAAAACTGGCATATCATGGGACGAGACTGCCGGGTACCCAAATAACTTTTGCGCACCATGCCACAGAAATAGGAATCCAGTCATTATTCTGAACAAGGCATAGGATTGTTGGTTAAATTTAGCGAGAAACATCTGACCCCCTCCATTGTTTATGAAATAAAAAACTCAGCGCCCTTTAGTCATTTAGCCATTACAAATCCTCTGCGCCTTTTTAACAAAAGATATTAGATTTATTGGCTCTTCGGAAAAATTTGTGGGTAGCTCTGAAGCCTAGCCCCCCTCTACCTCCGGGAGAGGGTTGGGGTGAGGGGGATTCAATCAAGGCCGTGTATATTTGCTCAAGCACAATGTCTAACTCACTCAATATCTC
>DRJZ01000078.1 GCA_011052015.1 Acidiferrobacteraceae bacterium
AATAAAATCAGTGTCTTAGCTTTGTTTACACCCCTCACCCTAGCCCTTTTATGCCCTAGGGGTACTCCCGGAGGGAGAGGGGATTAATAGAAGTGTCCTTCAGTAGGTCTCTACGTTACTCCGTTGATTGTTGGGTGGCCAGTTTGGTCGATATATTGAGTAGCTTATTAGGAGGGGCAGAAGCGGCGTGCACTGGGGTCAGTTTTTCTGTCGGATAAAGTGTTCTGGGAACCGTTTGCTCGTTTCCCTGTGTCTTGTCATCCCTGTTATTGTACTGGCCACGGAGGGTTTTGGAATCAGTGATGACACGATTGAGCGTGTTTATCGTGAACACGGTCGCAGGGCGCGTAATATACTTTTGGACTGGCGCGAACTGGTCGACAAAAACCGCCATGCCACGGATAAAGCTAAACTGTCTGCCGTCAATAGATTCTTTAACAGACGTATTCGATTTGTATCTGACAAGCGCCATTGGGGACGCAATGATTACTGGGCTACCCCTGTGGAAACCATGGTCTCTCGAGGCGGCGACTGTGAGGATTACTCCATTGCCAAGTACTTTACTCTAAGGGCGTTAGGTGTGCCGGATGAGCGAATGCGCATCACTTATGTGCGTGCCAAGCGGTTGCGCCAGGCCCATATGGTACTAACGTACTATCCCAGCCCACAGGCCGAGCCATTGGTCTTGGACAATCTTACTCGCAAAATCCAACCTGCTTCAAAGCGCCGCGATCTTATTCCAGTGTACAGTTTTAACGCGTCAAATTTGTGGATGGCAAAAGAACGAGGGCGTGGACGATTGGTGGGGAGTTCCAGTAATGTCAATCTGTGGCGTGATGTCATGAATCGGATACGAAGAAAGGCACTGCCATGAAATATTTTGAGACCCAGGTGAGAATTTACCTATGCCCTTAGCACGTCAACTTGCCATTATTATCTCGATACTTTTTGCGCTTGTTTTTATGGGTACACTGTTGATCAGCTTGAGCAACACACGCACATACCTGCAAGCTCAGCTGCAATCTCATGCTCAGGATACGGCGACCTCTCTGGGACTCTCTCTGGTCCCCATCCTGGCTAAGAAGGACATCGTTCACATGGAAACCATGGTCAATTCTATTTTTGACCCAGGTTATTATCGCGAGATCCGTATCAGGCGACCCGATGGCAGCGATATGGTAAAGCGTGAACTCAAGGTTCGCATAGAAAATGTTCCAGCCTGGTTTGTGGCCTATGTGCCATTGAGTACACCTCACGCCATCTCAGAAGTGATGACCGGTTGGAAGCTTGCTGCAACTGTAGAGGTGACCAGTCATCCGGGTTATGCCTACGATGAATTGTGGAAGACTTCTGTACAAACATTTTGGTGGTTCGTGTGGGTCCTGCTGGCTGCAATAGCGTTGCTCTTCTTTGTGTTACGCATTGTCTTGGCGCCATTGCGTAGTGTAGAGGAGCTGGCGGTAGCCATTTCAGAACGGGAATTTCCAGTTTTGGATAAGCTGCCGTGGACAAGAGAGCTACGTCGTGTGGTTATCGCCATCAACAAAATGTCCAAAAAAGTGGAGCAAATGCTATCAGACCAGACGCAATTGACTGAAAAGATGCGTGAGCAGGCCAACCGGGATCCCCTTACGGGGTTATCAAACCGACGTCATTTTGATGCCCGGCTGCATACATTGGTAGAAAGTTCGGAGTACTTTATGGCCGGCGCGCTCATCCTTTATGAACTCGATGAGTTTAAGTCATTTAATGACAAGCATGGCTATGCCTCGGGTGACCAACTACTCAAAGAGGCAGCGGAGGTCTTGCGCAGCATTGTGGGTGACCCGGATAAGCATGTTATTGCCAGGCTCGGTGGCGCCACATTCGGGTTGCTTATCTGTGGTATCGACGAGGAGGATTCCCGAATATTGGCCGGGCGTATAGCAAGAGACATGGGCCAGTTGTATACGCGAGGCATAGCAGATTCTACCAATGTGGGTCATCTCGGAATGGCTTGTTATGACGGAGAACGGCTGGCGTCAGTGTTATTGTCCGAGGCCGATATGGCCTTGCGAGCCGCTCAGACCCAAGGCGCCAATGCTTGGCACATCAGTAGCTCCGGCTCGGCGGCCAACGTCTATGGCGCTGGTCAGTGGCTCAAGATTATCCGCTCGGTGATTGATCGCAAGCAAGTCATTTTGCACTATCAGCCGACCCTGGATTGCGGTGGCAAGGGTTTGGTGCATCATGAAGTACTGGCCCGTATCCCAGGTGAGGACGGTGACACAGTTTCTGCGGGTATTTTTGTGCCCATGGCAGAGCGCCATGGCTTGACCCAGATGCTTGATAGACTCATTATCGAAACGGTCCTGGATGACATACGGGGCGGTGATGATCAGGGGATACTTGCAATCAATCTATCTCCAGGCAGTGTGCACGATAAAGGATTCTGCGACTGGCTCGAAGGCACGTTACAGATGGCGCCCGAGGCCTGTAAGAGGCTGGTATTCGAGGCCCCGGAGTATGGTGTAATGACAGACTTTGCGGCGGTCAAAGCCTTTGTGGAGCGTATGCGGGGATTGGGTTGTGGGGTAGGGTTGGACCATTTTGGCGCCGGATTCACTTCTTTCGGGTACCTCAAGAACCTTAAACTGGATTATATTAAGGTTGATGGCAGTTTTTTCAGGAAGCTGGAGGAGAGCCCCGAAAATCAATTTTTTATCCGATCCCTGGCGGATATTGCGCGCGGTCTTGAGATCAAGGTGATTGCGGAATCCATTGAGACCCAGGAAGAATGGGAAATATTGACCGAACTCCATGTGGATGCAGGCCAAGGCTATTATCTTGGGCGGCCCGGCAAGGATAGGGTGACAAGTTGAAAAGGAGGATGATGTAGGGAAATGACGCTTACTGTAAGTTCAGCACCACCGTCATCCCGGCGCAGGCCGGGGTCCAGATCTGGCCATTGCCGCCATTTTTCTGGATTCCGGTCTCGGCTTTGGCGTCTTGCGTCGTACTACCGCCTGCGTTTATGCAGGTGTGCTCCGGCGCCTGCCGTTCATGCAGGTGTGTGCTGGGGTGCCCTCTAACAGGCATTTCGGAGCGTACGGAGTGCCTATCCAGGGACCAACACCCACCGTCATTCCGGAAAACGCATCGCGTTTATCCGGAATCCAGGAGAGCCATTATTGTCCTGGATTTCGGGTTCGGTGTTTCACACTGCCCCGGAATGACATATAAAAGGGGTTCCCCTTTCTAATGCCAAAAAGGGCAACCCCGTTAGGTAAGTGCCATCCGGGTCCGAGGGGCGTAAATAGTTAGAATAACCATGTAATTCAAATAGTTATACTGTATAGTTTACAAATATCATTCAAAAAGCTAAATTAACCAATGTTAAGTCGCTGTCGATGGACCTGTCAGTGGCAACCAGAGGGCTTAGTAATGCACATGCAACTACGACTAAAAATAGCTAGACAACTGATTATCATCGGACTTCTACCCAGCTTGGCGTGGGCGGGTCCGGTCGAGCGGGATGTGCACGTGCAAAATGGCGCGGATGCCGTTCGACTCGATATCGACCGCAGGACCTATAACGAAGTGACAAGTCTTCTAAAAGACAAGATGTCCACGGCATCGGTTCTATTTCATGCCGTCAACTTGGGTGTCACCATAAATGATGCGGTGTATCTGGCCATAAAGGCCGACCGTGAGACCACTGGCGGCGCCAATGCGGCCCAGATATACGCCAAGGCCACCGAGTTGCTCCCTTATTTACCGGGGGACGCCTGTAGTTCCGTGGATTCAGGAACTGATCGATATCGAAGAGAGATTAATATTAACGACTTGGGGCCAGCAGCCAATATTCAGACAGTAGCTGATCGATTTATTCAAAACAACGAACGAGTCGGGCCGTTTCCCAGTTGGAAAAATGGTGATTATCATATGACGGCGGACCTGAATGAGGTCAAAAGTCTTCGTGACAAGAACTGGGGTAATTGTTCGGCCTATAAACCTGTAGACAGTAGCGTACAGAGTGGATGGTATAAGGCGGATGGGGATCAGGCACGCAGCTCGAAAAAGATCAACATGGGCGGCAATTGTAATTATGATCAACCCATATTTGTGTCTTTGTATCGCACCACGTCAGAGAAGGGTGGATCGGGCAAAGCGAGTGATAAAAAAGAGTCTACAGCCGGTCAAGGTTCAAGTAATGGATGCGTAATTATTGACGACAACTTAAAACAAGTTGAGCGTGCAGCATCACAGGGCTGCACCAAGGCACCCGTGGTATTCCTGTATAACGAAAAGAATGAATATCCCATCGGTATCCTGGGCAAAGACGTTACCCTCAACAATGTAGCCGAAAGATTCTGGGATTCAGGCCTGAGGGCGACTGCTGTGCCGGATGAACATGATAAGGATCGGCATCTGGATGCCAACATCGATGAACTGGCCAACACCTTCAAGCAGCCCATATCCGAACTGGAGAGTAAGCTGGGTAAGGAAGAGTTTAACAGCCGAGTAACAGAAACCTTAAAGAGTCTTTCCAAGAAGGGCTTCGGTCGTCCAGTACAAGTGACTATACTCAGAAATAAGGCAATCTTTACAGACGATCTGCTGCGCATCGCAGCATTAAAAAGGGCAAAGGATGCCGGGGATACCAGTGTGCCTCAACAGGTCCCTACAGTAGCTTTATTCCACGAGGTTAATCGTTTGGCATGCGGGGTAGGGGCCACGACCTGCCGGGAGTTGGTGTGTGATGCCGCAGTCGCAGGTGGGGCAGATCCTAGCATTTGCACTGAGGCGCCAGCAGGAGGGCGGCAAACATCAGGTGTTCCGCCGCCACCGACAGTACCCAGGAATCCGAGCCCAAGTGCACCGTGATTACCAAATTTAAGGGTACTCTTAATCGATAGTCCCTTCTCCCTCCGGGAGAAGGTTAGGATGAGGGGATATTAAAATTAATACGTTATCCTCCCTGATTGGCCACTCCCTCACCCTAACCATTTTATGCCTTGGGGGTGCTCCACGGAGTGAGAGATTAATTATTGAAGCGTCCTCAAGTAAAAGTCTTTTTATATGCGTTGATGGACGCCATGGGAATGGGTAGCGGATTTAGAAAATTTACAGTGCCCGGGATGTTTAGCGCCTATGCCTTGGCGCTCAATTTATATGCTCCAGCGGCTAATGCACAAGCATTTAACTATGAAGCGCCAAGGGCTTCTTCAGTTCTGCGCAATAATGGCGCAACAAAGTCTCAAATTTATGATGAAGACCGTCCGATCGGGTTGTACGGTTCTTTATCCGTATCGATTAGCAAGCAGCAAAATGTCTTACGCACTGATAATAACAGTGGCTCAGATACTGTCCTTAGTGTCTCACCGCTATTGTGGTATCAAAAGGAAATTGGCCGTCATGGTGTAGTGATTAGATACCGTGGTGATTATCTTAGGTATGCCGATTTAAGCAATGAAAATGCCCTGGATCATAACCTGCAAGGTGATGCACTATTTGATTTATCAGAAAAATTTCAGGCCAGAGTGGGTGCTGGTTACACATTAGGGCATGAAGTGCGGGGACAGTTGGGCACAGTCATAAATACTCTTGCCAAACCCAATCGATTTAGGGAAACCTCCGTTGAGGGTGGTTTGACCTATGGGAGGCGTGAAAACACTATTCAGTTAGTCGGCACTGTCGGCGTGTCTAAACTAAAGTACACCAACAATAACGGTGGTGGTGGCCGTGGTGATATTGATACCAAGCACATTGGCGGCACGGTTTTTTATAATATAGGTACAAGAACGTCATTGCTGGCGGAAGTCGGGATCAATGATATTGCTTACGCGAACAATTCCGCCGGTTTTGACCTGGACAGTAAAGAAACCTATGCAGGTATTGGAGCGAGATGGGATGCTACAGAGTTAACCCAAGGCGATGTACGGATTTATAAAACCAAAAAAAATCTGGACGATCCCTCCAGGAATGATTTTTCAGGCACGACGTATTCCGGCGGCATCAATTGGGCGCCACGGGACTATTCGCGATTTCGTTTTCACGTAGCACATTCAATTGAGGAGAGCATTGACAGTACTTCAAGTTTTGTCATTGGTGATGAATACGGCCTTAGATGGAATCACACATTAAATTCAGCCTGGAGCGTAAATGCTTTCGCCATAAAAGGAACTGATGAGTACAGTTCAGGCAGAAAGGACCAATTAACCGATTTTGGTTTAGGCGCAAATTATGGTGCATTTAGCTGGGGAGCCATCGGATTGCAATATACCCAGGCAAGTAGAACGTCCAATACCGCGTCAAATGAGTTTGATGATGAGATTATTTCTTTAATATTCTCTTCATCCTTTGGCGCTTAGCTGTTGACAACTAGTTTTGTTTATAAGCTCACTGTTGTCGCGTTTGCTCACTTCGTCATGCCGGACGTGGTCCGGCATCCAATCTGCGGAATGACGAACCCAGAATAACTCCGATAACAACCAATAATTGCTAGCCAAACTTTTATTCCTCACACATTGTGGAACAACCACGTTGAAAACAAGCTTTTCCATATTCGCAAAACCCATTTTTTGTCTCTTTTTGTTGTTGCTTAGCCCATATAGTTTTGGCGCTAAAGACATCATAGCGCCGGGTGATAGTCTCTCCATAAAAGTTTTTGGAGAGCCCGACCTTAGTCTAGATAGCGTAAAAGTGACCCGACGCGGCACTATATCATTTCCTCTATTGGGTGAAATTAAAGTGAGTGGCTATGGGCCACGGCAATTAGAGACCAGGCTCAACACTTTATTGAGTAACGGGTACTTGCTCAAACCCGAGGTGTCTGTATTTGTTATTGAGCGTAGACCCTTTTTTGTGAAAGGTGCGGTTGAGAACCCAGGCTTTTACCCATTCAGTGGAGGCATCACAGTTGAAAAAGGCATTATTTTGGCGGGTGGCTTTTCTGAAACCGCTGATAAAGGCCTGCTAACCATTATCCGGGAGAATGCAAATAGTCAGGAAACACTGGAAACTCAGCTCTATGCACATATACGGCCTGGTGATATTGTCAGTGTAGGTGAAAAAGATGCTGTCGCGTTGAGTAAGGATGTTTTTTATGTCCATGGAGAGGTTCGCACACCCGGCGAATATAAATATAAAAAGGGGCTGACAGTTAACAAGGCTATAGTACTAGCAGGCGGCTTTACCAAACGCGCATCAAAGAGGAAGATTAAGATAACACGCGAAGAAGAAGATGGGATAAAGACATTCAGAGCGAAAGTCAATTTGACCGTGCAACCTGGAGACATTATAGACGTAGGCCAAAGCCTCTTTTAGCAGCCGCCGCAATGTACATAAAGGAATTCCCATTAATTATATAGTACCATGGAACCACTAAAAATTACTTCTGATATTTCAAACGCTGCTGAGCTTCCAAACAGCGACAAACAAGCAAAGGAGCTCACATTCTCAGATTACCTGAATATTCTGAGAAGACATAAATGGGGAATTGTAAGCACAGGGATACTCGGTGTGCTATTAGGCGTTCTGGTTGCCATGAAGACGCAACCGCAATACGAAGCAAGCCTTACGTTATTGGCAGAGCCTAGCCTACCACGGGTAACTACAGGGCAGCCGTATTACTCGGGCATGAGCATGTATCTCTTCTACAAGACCCAAGAAGAAATAATTAAGAGTCGGAAGATAGCCAAAAAAGTAGTCCATATGCTTGAATTAGACAAGATAAAACACAGTGATTCACAAATTGGTTTGTTAACGCCTGAGGAAAAGCAGCGCAGAATTGATTCACAAATATCAATGGTCCAGGGTGGGTTATTTGTGAGTATTAGTGAGAAGAGTAAAATATTTAAAATCAGGTACGTCTCTCATGATCCACAATTAGCGGCTGACATAACAAATGCTGTTGCCAGGGCATATATTGAATTTACCCTCGAATCTCGTCTGTCTCAAGCAAAGCACTCCAGTTCATGGTTCACGAAAAGAATCGAAGAGCTCCGAAAAAATGTTTTAGTTGCTGAAAGTGTGTTACAGGACTATCAGACTAAAGAAGGTATGGTGGGGACAGAGAGATCAAAGGAACTCGAGGGAACACGTTTGTTGAACATGAACCAGGAGCTTCGTGCGGCGCAAACGAAATATTCTGAACTCGCCAAACGCTATGGAATAAAACATCCCAAATTGATATTGGCCAAGGCAGATCTGGAAGAAGCAAAAAAGAGATTTTTAACAGAAGAGAAAAAGATAGTTGGCGATGAAAGAAAAGTCACAAAATTGGTAAAATTGGAAAGAGATCTAACCGTCACAAGACAACTATACGATTTATTTGTAAAACGGTTCAAAGAGGTCGACATAACGTCCCAGGATAGTAATACAAACATCAGGATACTTGATGAAGCACAGGTTCCTGCATATCCATTTAAGCCAGATAGAAAAAAAATAGTATTAATATATTTATTTGGCGGACTGTTTTTTGGGATTATGTTAAGTATCCTCAGGGAGCGGCTGGACAACACATTCAAAGTTCCTGAAGATATTGAGGAAAAGCTTGGACAAACAGTGCTGGGAACAGTGCCGCTTATTGAAAATTCAAAGAAGGAACAAAGCATCGAATTTCTTCCAGAGAGGCATTATCAAACCAATACGCTCTCTATGTTTGCTGAGTCGATTAACCATATACGCACCAGCATATTATTTTCTCAGATAGACAAGACTACAAAAACTATCTTAGTGACTTCTTCTGTGCCGGGTGAAGGCAAAACGACTACAAGTAGTAATTTGGCTCTATCCTTTAGCAGGCTTGGGCGTACTTTGCTTGTCGACGCAGACATGAGAAAGCCAAGAGTGGG
>DRJZ01000079.1 GCA_011052015.1 Acidiferrobacteraceae bacterium
ACATGGGTGAACGAGGTCACCACGTCCAGACCAAACATACCGCTACCACCCTTGATCGAATGCGCGGCACGAAACACATTATTTATGGATTCCGGGTCGGCTTGACCCACATCCAGATGGAGCAAACCAGACTCCATAGCTTCCAGCCCTTCAAAACTTTCCTCAAAAAAGGACTTGCGGAATCGACTCAGGTCCAGCGACATGGCAAGTTATCCCAACACTTTGTTGACAGTGGAAAGTAACTGGTCGGGGTCGAAGGGCTTGACGATCCAACCCGTGGCCCCCGCACTTTTACCCTCCTGCTTCTTGTCATTTCCCGATTCGGTGGTCAGCATCAAGATGGGCGTAAACTTGTAATCTGGCAGGGTACGCAACTCTTTAATGAGCGTGATGCCATCCATGCCCGGCATGTTGACGTCTGTGAGTACCAGATCGGTCTTCCGGCCCTTGGCGATACCCAAAGCTTCGTTACCATCCTTGGCCTCAACAACATCGTATCCTGCACCCTTTAAGGTGAAGGCCACCATTTCCCGCATAGATGCGGAATCGTCTACTGCTAAGATACTGGCCATATGAATCTCCTTTGCCTGTGTATTGCTATGTTTAGTATTACCTGTGATTACCACCCGGAAAAACCTGCTGGGATAGCGCAATCCGCTCAAGCTTGCTCAGGTCGCGGCGCCTCGTTAAAGACAGCTATTGCCCAAATCCAATAACGCCGCAGCAAACACCGGCGGATCGTTCACGGCCACGGGTTAACCCCTAGTCCGCACCGCATGGATAATAAATCTCTGGACCAGCCCGTCCCCGTCCTGGGTCTGCCCCACTGGGCGAACTGCCAGGGCACGGAACCATTGAGCGCACCCCTACTTCCCTAATTCACAATAGGGGTTTCGGCTAGGTCTGGAGAAACTTTAGAGAGTTGAGATGGAAAGCGGGGGTCTGATGATAAGTGATTGAATATATTGACGAAAGATACAAGGTTACAAATTGGACAAGTTCTTCTTGTATTACTATTCCAAGCCCCCCAGTAAGAGGTTGAAATTAACCACAATGATGCCAAGACGTAGGCCTCGGTACCCCTTTGTGGGTAGGAAATAGAGCGTTATTGATTGGATTCTTTTCTCTTTTACCTTGTATCTATAATCACCTACGGGTCTGGGCATGCTCGTCGGCTTCATTCTGCTCGCGGCTGGCGTCCTGGCGGCGCTCTTCCAGTTGATAACGGCTGACAACTTTGTCCAGGGCCTGGGCCTTGCCACGCAACTTCAGCCATTGGGTCTTGGTCTTGGCATGTTCCTCCTGGGCCTGGGACACCAGGGACCGTTGACTGGAGATCACATTGCCTAGTTTTTCCAAAAATACCTGGAAATCACGCATAGGGATGGCCTCTAGGCCGTTGCTGCCAGCCTGTTGAAAGGCCTTCGCATACTCATCCCGGTATTGCACCAGTTCCAGTAACCGTGCGTTGTGAGCATCAAGCTTACGCTGGCTCTCGGCCATATGTACCGCCGCCTGTTGTTCCCGGGTGCCGGCGAACCGGGCCACCGGGCTGAGTCGTTTTGATCGTTTAGCCATCATTATTTTTAATAAAGTCACTCTATTAACCCCTCTCCCTCCGGGAGAAGAGACTATTACCCCGCCGTCTCGACCTGAGAGGTGCTGGCAAGCAGGGGTCCAAGTTGGGCCACACTGTCGGCCAGAGACACCGGTTGATCCATACCCTGTTGTAAAAATCCCATGAGCCGGGGTTGGCACTCAATGGCCTCATCGATGCGGCTATCGCTGCCGGCGGCATAGGCACCGACACTGATGAGGTCCCGATTCTGTTGATAGGTCGCGTAGATTTGCTTAAATCGTCGCGCCAGCATCAATTGGCCCGGCTCCACGATGTCGGTCATAGCTCGGCTGATAGAGGCCTCGATATCAATGGCCGGATAATGACCGGCCTCGGCGAGAGGGCGAGACAACATAATATGCCCATCTAAAATGGCGCGGGCGGCATCGGCCACCGGGTCATTCTGCTCATCACCCTCCATGAGTACAGTATAGAAGGCGGTGATAGAGCCACCACCGGCGGCACCGGTACCGGCCCGTTCCACCAACATGGGCAGCTTGGCAAACACCGAAGGCGGGTAACCCTTGGTCGCGGGAGGCTCACCTATGGCGAGGGCGATCTCGCGCTGGGCCTGGGCAAAGCGGGTCAGGGAATCCATCAGCAACAAGACCTGTTGGCCCCGGTCACGGAAATATTCGGCAATAGTGGTGGCCAACATGGCGCCATGGATACGCAGCAGGGGGGGATGATCCGCCGGGGTCGCCACCACCACCGAGCGTTCGAGTCCCTTGGCCCCTAGTATATTGTCGATAAATTCTTTGACCTCACGACCCCGCTCCCCCACCAGGCCAACGACGATGACATCGGCGTTGGTGAAGCGAGTCATCATGCCGAGCAATACCGATTTTCCCACACCACTGCCGGCAAACAATCCCATGCGTTGGCCCCGGCCCACAGTCAACAAGGCATTGATGGCGCGCACCCCCACATCCAGGGGTTCACCGATGCGCTGGCGGCTCAGGGGGTTCACAGAACGGCCCGCCAGGGGCATACGTTCGCGGGTACGCAAGGGTCCGGCGCCATCCAGAGGGTTCCCGGCACCATCGAGAATGCGCCCCAACAGGGACTCCCCCACCGGGGCCTCACAGACCCGGCCGGTGGGCACCACCCTGGCGTTGGGCATCAAACCGCTGATATCACCGGTGGGCATGAGATAGAGCTTGTCATCGGCAAAGCCCACTACCTCAGCCTCAATGTGGGACTCGGCGGGTCCCGTGATCAGACACCGACCGCCCATGACCGATTGGCAGCCCACTGCCTCCAGGGTCAGGCCCACCATGCGAGTGAGTTTGCCCTCGACCACTATACCGCTGGCTTGGGCCACCCGTTGACCGAGTTCCACTAACCGCTTTTTCCAACGCGTGGTCCGTGCCCCACTGGATTGGTCAGTCTCTATCATCCCGCTCACCATCAAAAGATGCGGTTAGTACTGCGGTAAGACGACGCTCCAGAGTGGCATCAATGCGGGAATTTTCGGTAATGATATTGCAATCGCCACGGTTGATGACCGGATCATCAACAATGCGCCACGGGCGCTCGCCCTCTTCGGCACCCAATACGTCACGCACCAATTTGCCGTCTTCGGGATTGAGATGTACCGCCACATTGCGCGCTGCTGCCGGTAACGCGGCGATAGCCTCACGCACCACACCTACCACATGGGCGGGCTCCTCCTTGAGTTCGCGGCGTAACAGTTGGCGAGCGATGGCCTTGGCCAATAAAATGAGTTCCTGCTCTAATGCCTGGTCGAGATCGCGCAAGGGATCGGACATCGCTTGCAAGACTTGTTTAAATTGCTGGATGTCGCCCTGGGATGCGGCCAAGCCATCGCTTCGCCCGCGGGCGAAGCCTTCATCATAGGCCTGCTTTTGAATGCGCTCGATCTGCTGGACGGTCACGGGTCCACCGGAGACATCCATAGTCGGCGCCTTCCAAGTCTCGACCTTTCCGGCCTCATCGGCGGAAAGAATCTTTGTGTTTAAACTAGACGTACTCTTCACCGGCCGTACCACCGAGTGCGATCTCACCTGAATCGGACAGACGACGGGCCAACTGGACTATCTCCTTCTGCGCGGCCTCGACATCGCTGAGCTTCACCGGACCCCGCATTTCCAGATCGTCTCGCATCATCTCTGCGGCCCGCTTGGACATGTTCTTGAATATAAGTTCCTTGAGCGTCTGCGAGGCCCCTTTTAAAGCGACCACCAACGAGTCGGACTGCACCTCACGCAGCAATAGCTGGATGCCCCGGTCATCCACATCCAACAGATTCTCAAACACAAACATCAGTTCTTCAACTTGTTCCGCCAGACCACTATCGGTGTCTTTAAAATTTTCCATCAGTGGCGCTTCGATTGAACTCTCCAACTCGTTCATGATGCTGGCGGCGGTCTTGACCCCACCGATACCGGAAGATTGCAAACTGCCTGCGGCCTTGCCGGCAAACTGCTTTTCCATGGCCTGGTTGAGTTCTTTTAATGCGGAAGGCTGTACCCCCTCCAACGAAGCAATCCGCATCAGAATATCGAGGCGACTCTTTTCCGGGAATACCGATAACACCTGAGCGGATTGATCCGCTTCCAGATAACTCAACACGATGGCGATGATCTGGGGATGCTCCAGACGCACCACCTCGGCCACCGAACGTGGGTCCATCCATTTTAGTTCCTCGAGCCCCGAGGTCTGTCCACCCATGAGAATACGGCCGATCATGCTGGTGGCCTTATCCGGGCCGAGGGCCTTGGTCAATACATTGCGCAGGTAACTCTCGGTGCCGATACCCAGGGCCGTCTGGGCGCCCACGTTTTCCTGAAAGCTGTCCAACACCACGCCCACCTGATCCTTATTGATGTCCTTGAGTGAGGCCATGGTCGAGCTGACGGTCTGCACCTCCTTGGGGCCCATGAACTTCATCACCTGGGAGGCATCTTCCTCGCCAATGGCCAACAACAAGATGGCGGCGCGCTCGGTGCCGGACAGCCCGGTGGTATTGGTGGCTTTAGCCATCTTCAGACACCCAACCCTTGATTACCTGGGCCACCCGTTTGGGGTCCTCGGTGGCCATCTTCTTGGCGGTGTTAATACCGCTCTCGTAGACTTCCTGCTGACTGGGGCCGGTGGGGGCCGCCAGGGCAAACTGATCACCGGCGGCGAGTTCGGCCTGTCCGGCAGCCACCATCTCCCGGCCCTGGACGGCAAGGCGCTGCAATACCGGACGCAGCACCCCAAAGGCGACCAGCAGAACCAAAACGGCGCCACCGATCTGTTTGCCCAGATCCCATACCCAGGGTTGGTCAATAAGATCGGGCTCGGGCAAGGCCTCGGGCTTGACCACCGGACTGAAGCGGGTATTCATTACATTAACTTTATCGCCACGGGCCTCATTAAAGCCCACCGCGTCTTTGACCAGGGCCGTCAACTTGGCGACCTCCTTATCCGTATAGGCCGTGTATCTGACCTTGCCCTTCTTGCTCACCTTTTGCTTGTCGTTAATCACCACGGCCACCGACAGGCGCTTCAATACCCCAGAGGCCTGGCGGGTGTGGCTGATAGTCTTGTCCAATTCATAGTTGGTGGTGGCGCGATGGCTCTTGCTCTTGGGCAGATCAGATGCCGCCGCACTGGCGGTCGTCGCCACGGTATCGGTAGTCGTGGTCGTCGTAGCAGGGCCCCCGGGAGAGGCCGCAGCGGGGGCCGTTGTGGTCGTGGTGGTAACTTCCGGCACACTGGCGATGGCAGGGGGTTGATTGGATAAGGCCCCAGGCACCCCCACCGCGCCACGGTAGCCCGAACTTTGTTCCTCGGCGGTCTGCTGACTGCGTACCGCAGGTTTCTTGTCGTCAAAACTTTCCTGGGTCTTTTCCACCGCAGTAAAGTCCAGCTCCGCCACCACCTGGGCCTTGACGCTACCCACGCCCACGATAGGGCTTAGAATATCTTCGATACGTTTACTATAGGTATTTTCCAGTTGGCTGGTGAAACGAAACTGCTCTGATGTGATACCGATGTCTTTATTGGAAGATTGGCGATTCAGTAACCGGCCCCGGCTATCGATGACACTCACCCGATCCGGCTCCAACTCCGGGATACTCGACGCAGTCAGGTGTACGATGCCGGCAACCTGCTCCTCCCCCAGTTCACGTCCCGCATATAAATCGAGTAACACCGAGGCGGTGGGCTTTTGCCGGTTTCGCAAAAACGAAGACTGGCGCGGGATCGCCAGATGCACCCGCGCCGAGCGCACATTGCTCAAGGTCGCGATGGATCGCGCCAGTTCACCCTCCAGGGCACGTTGATATCGCGCCAACTCCATGAATTGACTGGTGCCAAATCCTTTTTCCTTCTCCATGATCTCAAAACCAAAACCCCCCACCCCCTTGGGCAAACCCTGACTGGCGAGCTTGATGCGTGCATCATGCACCTCCCCCGCAGGCACCATAATGGCGCCGCTGGCAGGGTCCAGCTTGTAACGAATCTTGTCCTTTTGCAGGGCATCAAGCACTTCGGATGCATCCTGCTGGGCCAGATTGGCGTAGAGCAATTGATAGTTAGGCGTCTGTGACCATAACGCCACCCCCACCCCCACCGCCACACTGGCAGCGAGCCCCACCATGAGCGCCACCTGGCGCAGAATGTTCAGCCCACCAAAACCTTTAGCCGCCGCACCGGCATCCTGGGCGTCGATTACCGCCATGGCCACTCCCCTGATGTTGATTTCATAATGTTAGTCACTTGTCATTTGTTACTCGTCTCTCGCCCCTCGTGCCTACTCTAAATAGGCATATTCATAATGTCTTGGTAGGCCGAAAGCAACTTATTGCGCACCTGAGTCATGGCCTCGAAAGATACACTGGCCTTTTGCAGGGATACCATAACCTCGGCCAGATCGACCTGGGGATCACCCATTTCAAAGGCCTTGGCCTTACCACCCGCCTCCATCTGCAGGGCATTCACCTTCTCAATGGATTGGCGCAACATGGCGGCAAAATCAGCAGCGCGGTCTGCCTCTGGTACCGCGACCTCAGCACCGGCGGCCTTCGCCGCCATAGTGCGCATCTCACCCAACAATTGACTGATATCGATTTCAGACATAACCGTCTCCGTGCTCTATAAAACTCAAACCACTTGTATTCCATCTATGTTTTGCGTGTGTACAACCAGAAGGTTGGGATGAGGGGATGAAAAAATCAATGTCTTAGCTTTATTTGCTCCCCTCACCCTAGCCCTCTCCCGGAGGGAGAGGGGATTAATAGAAGTGCCCATATCTATAATTCTCGTTACTCGTATCTGTTCTCTCATATCCCCGCCCCCGGCAATTCCACCCCGTCATCACGCATGCGTGCCAATTTGTAGCGCAGGGTACGTTCGCTGATACCGAGCTGGCTGGCGGCGGCCTTACGTTTACCCTTGGCGGTCCTCAAGGCCTCAAGGATTAAAATCTGCTCGTGACTGCGCAAATCCTCACCCAGGCTGTCATCACCCCCAGGCACCGACTCTACTGTCTGGGTGTGGACCACCATAGGCGTGGGGGTATCGTTGGCCGCCACAATCGATTCAAACTGCAGGTCCGGGACATCAATCACCTCGCTCGATTGCAGGATGAGTGCCCGTTGCAAGACATTGTCCAGTTCACGTACATTGCCGGGCCAATCGTATTTCTCCAAAATTGCCTGGGCGTTGGTGGAAAATGTGGGGATGGCGCGGGCCTGCCGGGTGCAGTGGTGGTAAATCAAATACTCCACCAAGGGTAAAATATCCTGGCGCCGCTGCCGCAGCGGCGCAATTTCTACAGGGATAACATTGAGACGGTAATACAGGTCTTCACGGAAACGGCCCGCCGCCACCTCCTGGCGCAACAATCGATTGGAGGTGGCCAGCACCCTCACGTCCAGGGCGATGGCCTTGCGGCCGCCGAGCCTTTCCACTTCCCACTCTTGCAACACCCGTAACAACTTGGCCTGCAGGCCCAAATCCATCTCGGAGATTTCATCCAACAACAGGGTCCCGGATTGGGCCTGTTCAAATTTCCCGGGACAGGCCTGGTAGGCGCCGGTAAAGGCCCCCTTTTCGTAACCAAACAGGGTGGCCTCCAACATATTCTCGGGGATAGCGGCACAATTGATGGCCACGAAGGGGTGTTGACCACGCTTGGAGTGACGGTGTATGTAACGTGCGATCACCTCTTTACCGCTACCACTTTCGCCGCTGATCATCACCGTGGCCTCACTCTTAGCCACCCGCAGGACCTTGTCGAGCAACGCCTTGCTGAGCGGGTCAACCGCCACCGGGTCGTCGGCGCTGAATTCAGTGTCTGGCAAATAACGGCTCACCGTGTTGACCAATACCTCGGCCTCAAAGGGTTTAACCAAATAATCCACCGCCCCGTCGCGCATGGCCTCGACCGCTTGTTGGATACTGCCATGGGCGGTCATCAATAATACCGGCAGATCCCGGCGCCGGGCCTTGATCTGTTTGAGCAGGGCATGACCGTCCATGGGCGCCATCTTGATGTCAGTAATTACCATGGCGATATCGCTGCGGGCCAGAAACCCCAGGGCCTCACTGCCATCGGCACAGGACGCCACCTCGTAACCGGCCAGCCCCAATGTGTCGCATAGGGCATGGCGCAAGGATTCGTCGTCTTCCACCACCAGGATGGGTGGTCTATTTCTGCTCATGCATTTCCCCAACGGTATTTTTTTCTGTGGCATCATTGCCCGAGGCATCATCATTGACGGTTGTGGTAATAACAGGCAGGCGCATCCCGATACAGCAACCTTGATCCGGACTGGAGTCCACCCACACCGAGCCGTCATGGGCCAGGGCCACCGCCTGTACCACCGCCAGACCCAGACCGGTACCCTGACTGCGAGTGGTAAAGAAGGGTTCAAATAATTTTTGTTGGGCGTCAGTGTTGACCCCGGGGCCATCATCACACAGGCCCAGGCGAACCGTGCCGTCTTCATTGTCTGCGGCCACCAATTGCAACCGCCCCCGTTGACCGCAGGCCTGGACCGCGTTAACAACCAAATTTTGCATGGCGCCCAATAGGGCCTCGCGATTACCGAGCACGCAAACATCGCCCAGAGAACTCTCCAGGCTCAGGCTAAAATCGTGGACCGGCAGTAACGGCGCCACCGATTGCTCCACTTCAAGCAGCAACCCATCCACTGGGATCTGTTCCGAACCGGGGCTGCCCCCCCGGGCATAGATCAGCATATCCCGCACCATGGTCTCCAGGGTGCGCAGGCGCGCCAGAATCTTTTGTGACACTTCGGCCTGCTTGGTGGAGTCCAGGTAGGGTTGGCCCAGGTGGGAGACATAGAGAATGGCCGCAGCCAACGGCGTACGTATCTGGTGGGCCAACTTGGCCGCCATTTCGCCCATGGCCGAAAGCCGTTCATGGCGTTGCAGGCGTTGCTGCAAGGCAGTGGACTCGGTCACGTCCTGGAGCAACAGTATCTGGCCCGGTTCCTCACCCAACGGGCAAGTGGATACCGTCACCCGTCGGCCATCGCGTAGCAATAAGGCATTGGCGCTGGTGTCATCCGGGGCAAAGGCACGCTGAATAAGGTCGCGCCAAGCCACCCCAAGGAGAGGTTCGCCCAACAGGTCCTGGGCCGCGGGATTGGCCTCCTGGACCACACCGGCCGCATCCAGTACCACCACACCGGCCGGCAGCGCCGCCAACAAACCACTGAGGCGACTGGCCAGACGCTCTTTTTCCGCCAACTCTTCAAGCCGGCCATCATGGGCAGACTGTAGTTCGCCATTGAGTCGCTCAACCCGCTGCTCCAGAGCCTGATAAGAGGTGGTTAACTGGTCTGAAAACCGATTGAAGACCTCAAAGGCATCCTCAAGACGGGTGGACTCAACCGCTTGCGATCGATTCATGGATTTTTGTTGCTCCGCGGTCACTAGACTGTCAAATGCAAAACGCTTGGGTTCTGTCATGTGGCCTGGAGCAAGAAGCGTGCCTGGAATATTTCTCCAGTTAAATCAACCCTCTAGGAGTTGAGGGTGGTAGGCTTGTCAAATTCTTGTCGCTGCTTGTCTGGACTGTGGCCATATTTTCGCAGCTTTTCCACCAAGGTGGTGCGTTGCATATGCAGCAATTTGGCGGCATGGGCCACGACCCCATCGCTTTCCGCCAGGGCCTGTTTGATCAGGCTGTACTCCATATTACTTAGGTGCTCTTTAAGGTCCAGACCGTCACGAGGCAAGCGTGGCGAAGATAACCATTCCAAGGGCACCACTGCGGGCGCGTCACTGGACACCACACCGTTACCGCTGACCTGAAACTTGTTGGGCAGATCTGCCATATCCACCACTTTAAAGGGGTGCGTAATCACCAGGCGCTCCACCAAATTGGCCAATTCGCGTACATTGCCCGGCCAACCGTAATGGCACAGGCTCATGACCGCTGCCGGACTCAGGCGCACCGAACCCCTTTTCTCATGCTCTACCCGGGTAATGAGTTCGTTGAGCAGCAAAGGAATATCTTCCGGCCGCTGCCGCAACGGCGCAATCTCAATGGGAAATACGTTGAGTCGATAATAAAGGTCTTCACGAAACTTACCGTTCTTGATCCGTTCTTCCAGATCACGGTGGGTGGCGGCAATGATGCGTGCGTCGGTAGTGATACTTTTGTTACTGCCGACCCGCTCAAACGACCGTTCCTGCAATACCCGCAACAATTTCACCTGCATGGGCAAGCTCATATCGCCGATCTCGTCGAGGAACAGAGTGCCACCATTGGCCATCTCAAACCGCCCCTGGCGGGAACTGATGGCGCCGGTAAAGGCCCCCTTCTCGTGACCAAATAATTCGCTCTCTAACAAATCCGCAGGGATGGCGCCGCAGTTGATGGGGACGAAGGGCTTATCCCGGCGGCCAGAATGGTAATGGATGTTGCGGGCCACCACCTCTTTACCGGTGCCCGACTCCCCCAGCACCAACACCGTAGCCTCGGCTTCGGCCACCTGCTCAATGAGGCGGCGGGTATCCTGGATGCGGTGGCTGGTGCCCACCAGGCTGCGAAATAATTGTAGCGGCCGGGCATCGCGTTCGTCATGGCGCTCGCGGTAGACCTGGGCCTGGCCCAGGGCACTGGTCAATTGGCCGAGTTGCAGGGGAAGCTCCAGGTGGCCCAGCATGTTGGGGGGTGGCCGTTGAGCCGAGCTCATGGCTTGATCACCCAGCAGGAATACCGGCAGGGTCTCGTCAAAGTTGCGCAGACTCTCCAAAAGCTTGGCGGGCTTGCCATCGGCACAGTCACCCAACAGGCAAACGCCATATTCCCCTTCGGGAGAAGACTGCCACACCGCCGGATCGAGACCGACGACGGCCTCACACCCGGCAAAGTTGAGCAATCCCGAAAACCGCTCGCGCCGCTGGGCATCGCTGTCAAGTAACAGCACCTTAATCATTGCAGACATCAGACCGGCGTCTCCCCACCGCTCCCCACCGTTAAACCCTGCCTGAACTGGGAGCGATTCATATTTAGAATCATTATCTTAAGGGCGCTTCTATTAAGTTATTGATTTTAATATACCCTCATCCCAACCTTCTCCCGAAGGGAGAAGGGATTACCAATTAACAGAAGTGCCCTGTATGTGTGTTATGTGTTTAGGTTTATTTAGGGTAAGTTAAGCACCACAAGGGGCATCTGTCAAAATATTGGCAGAAAAATTTTTACACTAGTGTCACCAGCGTCAAAAACCCACTACATATTGGGGTTTGTGGGTAGGAATAGAGACAAGATACAAGTTGCATTCTGGTTCCCGCGCTCCTGCGTGGGAACCAGAAACATATTACTTGGCGCTCGCGTCGTGGTCAGGGGGCCACTCCTACAAGCTAATTTGCGTTGCGTCGATATTCCTGTTGGGCATAACGCGACAGATTCAGGGCGCTGATCTTGCCCCTATATCAGGCCCGAGAGAAAGCGATTGTAGAATTCTCAATGGTATGGACTCCTCACCTTTAACACGAAATTGGATTAAAGTGTGGAGTCAAGCAAACTCAATAGGAGCCATACCATGAAAGAGCATA
>DRJZ01000080.1 GCA_011052015.1 Acidiferrobacteraceae bacterium
GTGCCGAGGTCGTTGGTGCCGAGGTCGTTGGTGCCGAGGTCGTTGGTGCCGAGGTCGTTGGTGCCGAGGTCGTTGGTGCCGGGGCCACTGGTGCCGGGGTCACCGGGGCTGGGGCTGGCGCTGCCGGAGCTGGAACCGCAGGTGCCGGAGCAACCTCGTTGGCGTCATCCTTTCCACAACCATATAGAGCGAGCGCAATCGCCAGCATCAATACTAACCGGGTCAATGGTAAACGTATGATTTGTGACATGATAATTTCTCCCTATGATTAGCCAGAAAATTGTGCCTAAATTGACAGTGAAGCATTTTCCGCCAGGAAAATAGGAAAATCAACCCTACTTGAATTTATTGATCTGCCTTTGATTTTCGAGTAGTAGCAATTTATCCTGAACTTCCTTGACTGTTACTTCGCCTTCTTTTCTCCCGGCTTCTTGGAATTATTATTGGTACGTCGTTCATGGAAGTGCTTAACACCTGTTTTAGCATGCATATCGAGTTTACCATCCAACTTGGCGCCTTCGGCAACGGCAATCTCAGGTGCCGCCAGATTGCCCTTCACCACCGCAGTCGCCACCAGTTCTAATTTTTTTCTGGCAACGATATCACCATCTATGGTTCCTGCAACAATGACATTGGCTGCCGTTATCGACCCTTCCCAATGGCCCCCTTCTCCCACAATAATGGTATTTTTGAGGTCGCATTCTCCAATTACCTTACCGCGAACCATGTAATTGTCGGAACCCGTAAACTTTCCGATGAAGGTACTCTCGGGGCCAATCAATGTGAAAATATCCCCGGTTTTATCTAAGGTTCTGCGCTGCATAATACCTCCCGTCTGTCTGTTTCATCTATGTTAGGTGATGGCGGGCTGTTTTGTCCCTGGACCTGGTCAGTGAAGTCCCATCTGATGGTTATAACGGCAACCAGAGTGAATATCTTAACCAACATGCAGGCCATAGGCGAGGCGCCATGGGCTAAACTGCTTAAAAATGAGTCACTTTGGCTTCGTCTGGGCCTTATATTCGCCGTCATGACCCTCCCAGCAAGAATAACGCTTACTGGCGGTTTTCCAATCTGGGTTGTTTGTCCCCATCTTTACCAGGGCGCGCAAATCATCTAAATTGGATCACACTTAAAACAAATGGGTTTTACCACCCCCGTTCGCAGCACATTTTCAATGAACATGAAAACAATTATCTTTTACCGCAGCATCACAGGCTTGTTTGCCGTGATGGCCCTATGGACCCTGACATCCTGTTCTCCCGAACAGCCACCGGAGGTGCAACTACGCACTCTGGTGGACAAAGGAGAACTAGCGGCGGAGAGGCGTGAATTGGGGCCACTAAGGCAGCTGATCTCAGAGCACTACGGTGATGAACGGGGCTACGACAAGAAACAAATAGTCGGTATGGTACGTTTCTATCTGCTCGGCCATCAAAAAATCCACCTGCTGACAAAAATCAGCGGTATAGATATCATTGACGACAAGCGTTCGCAACTCACCGTATTTGCCGCCATGAGCGGCAAACCCATCTCCGGCGCCCAGAACCTGATCAGTATTAAAGCCAAACTCATGCGCTTTGACATAAGTTTTGCGAAAGAGGGTAACGATTGGAAGGTCATAACCGCAGTATGGCGGCAGGCCCAGATCGACGATTTTTTGTAAGGGCCTTTACTGCATTGTCTGGCCGTAACCATCGGGGCATTCCGAAATACGCACTGGACCGTCGCTGGGTATCTAAGGGGTCGGGGGAAGATAGAGGCATTTCGTATATCTCATAATCCCCCGACCCCAAAAAAAGCTGGCTTTTTCCCATCTGTGCCCGTATAGTCGCGCCTCTTCACCGGCCAAGGCCGGTAAGTGTAACGTTTCTGACCCTCCTCGTGTTTTTTCATCACTAGTAATCTGGTTAGCAACGTGGGGCCAAGTGCCTGATGTGGATTATTGCGTCAGCCCAGGGCCCATAAGTGAACCAGGTCGAGTGATACCCTTTGGGCATCCCGCCCACGTTCGTATTTATAAACTCAAATTGTCTGTTGATGCTTCGACAGACAGAGGTATTGTTTTGTCATTTAATAAACTAAATCTACACCCCAATCTACTCAAGGCCATTAACACATGCGGATTTGATCAACCCACGGATATCCAACGCCAAGCCATTCCCGTGGTACTCTCCGGACGCGACCTGATGGCCTCGGCCCAGACCGGCACCGGTAAAACCGCTGCATTCGTACTGCCGGCGTTACAGCAATTACTTACCCCCACAAGCAAAAAAGGCAGGGGGCCACGGGTATTGGTGCTCACACCCACACGTGAACTTGCCATACAAGTAAACGAAAACATTCGTCAGTTCAGCCGCTTCTCCAGGTTCACCACCGGTACCGTCGTGGGCGGCATGCCCTACCCGCCGCAGAATAGAATGCTGCGTAACCCGCTGGACTTGCTGGTGGCCACACCCGGCCGTCTGATGGACCACATGCAACAGGGCCGTGTCGATTATTCACGCCTGGAGATGCTGGTGCTGGATGAGGCCGATCGCATGCTCGACATGGGCTTCATCAATGCAGTCAAAACCATTGCCAAGGCCATGCCAACAACGCGCCAGACGCTGCTGTTTTCTGCCACCCTTGAAGGCGATATATTGAAGATCGCCAAGCAAATCCTGAATGATCCAGTGAGCATTAAGCTTGCGACCAACCATGACCGCCATGCCTCCATTACCCAGCATGCACACCGAGTCGATGACACCCAGCACAAGCACAATCTGCTTTCACACTACGCCAGCGACGCGGCACTGAAACAGGCGGTCATTTTCACCGCCACCAAGCGTGGTGCCGATCGTCTGTCGAAACGACTGACGGCAAACGGTCACACCAGTGCTGCCCTGCACGGCGATATGAGTCAGAACAAGCGTAAACGCACGGTCGATAACATGCGTCGCGGTAAGATCCGTTTGTTGGTCGCCACCGATGTCGCCGCGCGAGGTCTTGATATCAAGGGCATCAGTCATGTGATCAATTTCGACATGCCCATGGTGGCCGAAGATTATATACACCGCATTGGTCGTACCGGCCGCGCCGGTGCCAAGGGCACTGCAATCTCATTGGTGGTGCCGGACGACCACCGCAAACTCGCGGATATCAAGCGCCTCACCGGCAATGATCTCAACTGGTCGGTGATTGAGGGCCTGGAACCGACTCGCAGAGAACCGAGCCGTGGACGTTCACGTCCTGGCGGGGGAAATGGGGCACGCTCTGGCAATAAGGCCGGGGGTCAATATCATGCCAAGCCTGGCTCGCGGGATAGTCGATCAAGAAACAAACCGGGTCAACGTCGACGCAAATTTAATCCTAACAGTAATGGCAACAGCAACGGTAATGTCCGGCACCGCTCACAGCCTGTGTTAGGCTGACAGGCATAGACTAGCAGCCCCGGCTTTCTGAAAGGAAGTCGGGGCTTTTTGTTGGCCTATGGGTGACAAGAAAATACTACACTGACCACCCCTTTGATTTGATTGGCACTCAACTCTTGAGCCGATATCCCGTTTTAAATATCCACCCTATGGCTGCGAGGCACAGCAACATAAAAAAGCAAATCATGCCTACGCTGATCACGACATTGACGTCGGCGAC
Source organism: Acidiferrobacteraceae bacterium (assembly GCA_011052015.1). Lineage (GTDB taxonomy): Bacteria > Pseudomonadota > Gammaproteobacteria > HyVt-429 > HyVt-429 > HyVt-429. Next base: position 3,634 of record DRJZ01000080.1, read on the forward strand.
ACCGTAAAAACTCCAACGGAAACCACTGATCAGGTAAACCACAGGATTGAATAACGTAATCGTCTGCCAGAATGGTGGCAGCATATTGATTGAATAAAATGCACCGCCCAGGAAAGTCAGTGGCATAACGACCATCATGGGAATAATCTGTAACTTCTGAAAGTCATCTGCCCATAAGCCAATGACGAAACCAAACAGGCTGAAGGTGATGGCAGTCAATAATAAAAACCCAATCATCCATAGCGGATGTGCGATCTCGTAGTCCACAAACAGCCGCGCCGTAATGAGGATCAACAACCCGAGGATAACCGACTTGGAAGCGGCTGCACCGACATAACCAAGAACGATCTCGAGAGGAGATACCGGTGCCGACAATATTTCGTAGATCGTACCCGAGAACTTTGGAAAATAGATGCCAAACGAAGCATTGGAAATGCTCTCACTCAACAGTGACAGCATCAGCAGGCCGGGGATAATAAATGACGCGTAGCTTATTCCGTCGATCTCACCCATACGTGAGCCGATGGCTGCCCCAAAGACCACGAAATACAGCGAGGTCGAGAGGATCGGTGTCGCAATGCTCTGCATTAAAGTGCGCCAGGCACGGGCCATTTCAAACACATAAATCGCGCGAACGGCATGGATATTCATGTCTTTTCTCTCACCAGGTTAACAAAGATATCTTCCAGAGAGCTTTGACTGGAATGGAGGTCCTTAAAATCAATTCCGTGTTGGCCCAGATGACGTAACAATTCGGAGATACCCGTGCGCTCTTTCTGGGCATCGAAGGTATAAATAAGTGCATTGCCGTCTGCGGATAATTCCAATGGATGGCCGTCAAGCTCAGCGGGGATACTGCTCAATGGATGCTGCAGGGTCAGCGTCAATTGCTTTTTCCCCAACTTGTTCATCAGCACGGCCTTGTCTTCGACCACACCAATCTTTCCCTCGTTAATGACGCCAATACGATCAGCCATCTCTTCGGCTTCATTGATGTAGTGCGTGGTCAGAATGATGGTGACACCACTTTCGCGTAACCCCCGAACCATCTCCCACATATCATGTCGCAACTCAACGTCGACGCCGGCGGTCGGCTCATCAAGGAACAGGATCGAAGGCTCGTGCACCAATGCCTTGGCAATCAACACTCGGCGCTTCATGCCACCCGATAGCGCCATGATCTTCTCCTTGCGCTTGTCCCACAACGAGAGGTCGCGCAATATTTTTTCGATCAAGCTTGAGTTGGGCGGTTTACCGAACAGCCCACGGCTAAAATTCATCGTCACCAAAACGTTTTCGAAGGTGGCGGTAGCGAGTTCCTGTGGCACCAGACCGATCTTCGATCGCGCCGCGCGGTAATCTGAAAGGATGTCATGGCCATCTACCGACACCACACCCTCGCTGGGCGTTACGATACCGCAGATAATGCTGATCAGGGTGGTCTTACCGGCCCCATTCGGACCCAACAGGCCGAAGATTTCTCCACGACGGATGTCCAGATTGACGTTGTCGAGTGCCCGCAGGCCCGAAGCATAGGTCTTGGTGAGATTCCTGACTGATATAATGGGCTCCACACAGCCTCCATAGTGGTGAAAATGGGTCAGTAGTTACTAAAGGGCACGAAAGTTAGCTGAATCTATGCGACAATGCACACATAAAAGCCATATACATTAACACCCACTACTATAATAGTTCGCCTGGGTGGAGCGTCGATAGTAAGATAAATGGAGGAATACATGGACCGGAAGATACTCTTTCGATTGCTGGCAGTTCTGCTACTGTCCATAGTGACATCGAATTTTATCTACGCAAGTGAAAACTGCCAAAAATTTCCACCACCGAGTAACTACAAACCCAGCCATAACGCCTATCGACTCAACATGAACCCAGAACTGAAGGTGGCCATCCAAACAGGGACTTTAGAATCCGGCCCTTGCAAGTGGCAGAAAACCTACTGGCAAGTAGTTTCAGACCGGGAACACTTCAAACACCTCAATTTCCCAGCCGGCATAGAATTGGATTTTAAGAAAATAAAAACCCGCCGAGATAAAATACAAAAATACATCGTCTTCAGCGCCACCACAAAGGGCCGCTTCAAAGGCCGTTTAAAGATTCCCAACTCTCTAAAACCAGGCAGGGAATACTGGTGGCGGGCGGCTCTAAGTTACGCACTACCGGCCCATACCAGCGGGTCACCCTTAACTGGCCACATACCCCAGTATACGGCCTACAGTAAACCCACACTGTTTACGACCACCTTTGTTAAAAACGGAAAGTGTATCGCCATGCCCACACCTTATATCGGCGAGCCCCATAGCGGTATAACCACGAGCATAACGCCCACACTAAAAATTCTGGATAACACCAATCCGGGTGTTGGCGTGGACTCACCCTGTATACTGGCTCAGGTTGAATGGCAGGTGGCCAATAGATCAACGTTTAAGGCCCAGGAAATCATTGCCTCAGGCTCCACCTCGCCAAAAGAATCCAATGGCGCCCACTACGTGTATAAGGTACCGCCCGGCACGCTTAAAAAGTCCAGTACGACCTACTACTGGCGTGCCCGTGTAATTGGTAAGCAGGCTAGAGGTTCCACGGTCAAAATCTTCTCACCGTGGACATCACCGGCCAATTTCAGGTCGCCCAACTTCAAGCCGTTGACCATGCGCACCTGCCCAGGCCTGAACGCACCAATACACACCCAACCGGCAGACGGTAGCCGCGTCTCTCTCTCACCAAATCTGAAAGTGGCTACGCGGGGTCTATCACCGGGTTGCAGTTGGGATCAGACCGCCTGGCAGATACTCGATGCTACCAACGGCGACTACATCCATCAGACCGGCTTTACCGGTGAGCGTTATTCCATCACCGTGCCGGCAGGCAAACTAAAACCCGGCCACAAATACATCTGGCGGACAAAGATTAAGGCCCTGGGTAAGGGACCTGGGCGCAGTGATGTGACTTCCGGCTGGTCCCTGGAGACCCGTTTTAGCACCCAATAAGAACCGGGCCGGAGGTCGATGGCAGTTATTCACCTCCGGCCCGAATGGCACTTACTTAAGTCAAAATCACCGTCATTCCGGGCGAAGTGAAGCGGAGACCCGGAATCCAGAGTGTCTAAAACATGCATTTTCTGGATTCCCGCCTACGCGGGAATGACGGCATTTACTGCATCATGGGGCTTA
>DRJZ01000081.1 GCA_011052015.1 Acidiferrobacteraceae bacterium
ACAATCTGTCCAACTATGGGGATTACTTTCAGCAAGCGATAGACGGAACCCTGGCGAATGAATGCCAGGTCATGCTGGATCTGCTGACCACCAATGAGACTTACCTGTTTCGCGAGCCCGCTCATTTCGAGTTCCTGCGCGAAGGTATCCTGGCCAGCTGGAAACGGGGGCGCCTGTTCCGTGCCTGGAGCGCGGCCTGTTCCAGTGGTGAAGAAGCCTACAGCCTGGCCATGGTGGCGGCGGACAGCCTGGGTGAAATGCCATGGGAGATTTTTGGCTCGGATATTAGCACCCGGGTGTTGGTAACGGCACGCAAGGGACAATATTCCCGGGAACGGACCCAGTATTTCCCCAAGGCCTATCTGCAAAAATACTGTCTCAAGGGAGTGCGCGCCCAGAGTGGAACCCTGCTGATCGACAAACGGTTGCGGCAGCGGGTGCAGTTCCAGCACATCAACCTGAATGCGCCGTTGCCGGAGGACATGGGACAGTTCGACGTCATATTCCTGCGCAATGTGCTGATTTATTTCGATACGCCGACTCGCCAGGAGATCGTCAAACGCCTGCTGTCACGCTTAAGGCCGGGTGGCTATTTTTTTGTCAGCCACACTGAGACCATCACCGGTATTTCTAATCAACTGGAGTCGGCCGCACCCAGTGTGCATAGGAAGAAGTGGTGAGTAGCGGGTGACGAGTGACGAGAAAAAATGACAAACAATAAAATAAAAGTTCTGTTAGTGGATGACTCTGCAGTAGTGCGGCAGGCGCTGGCCAAGGTGTTCAGTACTGCGCCGGATATTGAGGTGTGCGGCAGTGTCATCGACCCGATATTCGCCATGCAGCGCATGAAGCAGCAATGGCCGGACGTGATCGTGCTGGATGTGGAGATGCCGCGCATGGACGGCATCACTTTCCTGAAGAAGATCATGGCGGAACACCCCACCCCGGTGGTGATCTGTTCCACCCTTACCACGAGGGGCTCGGAAACCACCATGCAGGCGCTAAGCTCCGGCGCGGTGGACATCATCAACAAACCGACCATCGGGGTAAAGGGCTTCCTGCAGGAATCTGCGGAACTGCTGATTGATACGGTGCGGGGGGCGGCGCGTGCCAACCTGAAAACCATCAAGCGCAATGCCAGCCGTAAATTGCAGGTGCAAGCCAAGCTCACGGCCGATGCCATGTTGGCACCGGTTGGGGCCACCTCCCTGGCCGAATCCACCGACAAGGTGGTGGCCATCGGCACCTCCACCGGCGGCACCCAGGCCCTGGAGTTGGTGCTGCCCGCCCTGCCGCGCGTAGTGCCGGGTATCGTGGTGGTGCAGCACATGCCGGAGAAATTCACCCAATCGTTCGCCCAGCGGCTCAATAGCGTTTCCCAGATTGATGTTAAGGAGGCCAGTGACAAGGACCGGGTTATTCCCGGCCGTGCCCTGATCGCCCCGGGCGGAAAGCACATGTTGCTGGAGCGCAGTGGCGCCCACTACTACGTCAGGATCAAGAACGGTCCCCTGGTCAGCCGCCACCGCCCTTCGGTGGATGTGTTGTTCCGTTCCGTGGCCAAGGTGGCGGGCAAGAATGCCCTGGGCATCATCATGACCGGTATGGGTGATGACGGCGCCCGGGGGCTGCGGGAAATGTTCGACGCCGGCGCCCGGACTCTGGCCCAGGACGAGGCCACCAGCGTGGTCTACGGCATGCCGAAAGAGGCGGTTAATCACGGCGGGGCACAAGAGATCCTGGCCCTGCACGACATCCCCCAAGCCATTTTGCAAAGTTTTGCCCAGACGACAGGCAACGAGCATGTGCTCTCCCGCGCCGGACTAAGCTGACGACCTCAAACAGGAGATGACTCTTGACGCAACAGAATCCAGTTACAAATATTTTCAGTACCGATACCAATATGGTGGAACAACGCACACTGCTGCTGGTGGACGATGAAGACAATGTGTTGTCCGCGCTGGAACGTTTGTTCGTCCGTAGCGGCTACCGGGTGCTGGTGGCCAACAGCGGCCCGGCGGGCCTGGTGGTGCTGGAACAGCACGATATCGGTGTCATTATCTCGGACCAGCGCATGCCCGGCATGACCGGGGTCGAGTTTCTCAGCCAGGTCAAACAGCAGTATCCCGATATTGTGCGTCTCATGTTGAGCGGTTTTGCCGATCTCAAGGCGGTGACTGCGGCCATTAACGAGGGCGCCATCTACCGCTTTCTCACCAAGCCCTGTGACAACGAGTTGTTATGCCGCAACGTGGAGGAGGCCTTCCGGCATTTCGAGATGAAACGCGAGAACCAGCGCCTGCGACGGGAATTGCAGGCCTCCAACCGGGAACTGACGGATGCTTTTCAGGCCACTGAACGCAGGTCGCAGGCCAAGTCTGAATTTATTGCCAGCATGAGCCATGCGTTTCGCACGCCTATGAACGGTGTGCTGGGCATGACGCAATTATTGCAAGATACCCAGTTACTACCGGAACAGCGGGAATACCTCGAGGCTATCTCGAGTTCTGGCCATCAGTTGTTGACACTTATCAGCGATATTCTCGATGACGCCAAGGCCGAGGCCGGTAAGCTGGAACTGGAAAGCGTCGATTTTGATCTGCAGCGCATGGTCGACGATACGGCGAAACTGCTCGCCGTACAGGCCCGCAACAAGGGCCTGGAGATTATCACCCATTTCGACCTGCAAACATCCCCCATCGTGCGCGGAGATCCAACGCGCCTGCGACAGGTGCTGACCAACCTGATCGGCAACGCCATCAAGTTTAGCCCGGAGGGGGAAGTGATATTGCGCGTGTCGCAGCGCGAAGACTTGGGCGACGTCATCGGTCTGCGTTTTGAGGTTAGCGACACCGGCATCGGTATCGACAATGCGGTGCAGGCGCGGATTTTTGAGCGCTTCAGCCAGGAGGAGAGCGCCACCACTCGCGTCTATGGGGGTAGTGGTCTGGGACTCAGTATTTGCAGGCAATTGGTGGATGCCATGGACGGCGAGATTGGGCTAAGTTCGGAGCTTGGCTGGGGCAGCTGTTTCTGGTTTGCCGTCCAACTCGCCAGGGTTGCTTCGCTGCCGACTTCATCTCCGGCCATGGCATCGGGACCCAGACGGGTGCTGGTTGTTGATGACAGTAGCGTCGATCAGACCGTTGTCTGCGGTCTATTGCGTGCACGGGGTCTTGAGGCCGATGTTGCGGTTAACGGCAAACATGCGATTGAGGCGCTGACCCACAAAGACTATGGCCTGGTGCTGATGGATTGCCAAATGCCGGGCATGGATGGCTATGAGACCACCCTCCGGATACGTGAAAACGAAACGACTAATCACGAAAAACGAATCACGGACAACGAGCCACGAACCGATGCAACAGTGGGTTATCGGCTGCCCATCATCGCCATGACCGCCAATGCTATGCGCGGCGATCGGGAACGCTGTCTGCGGGTGGGGATGGACGACTATATCGTCAAACCCATTAATCCACGGGTGTTGCAAACCGTTATCGGTCGCTGGTTGCCAACGGGGGATGATCGGGAATCCACGCTCGCGCCCACAGACATTGGCCGTTTAATCTGACAGGCGAGGCCATGGAACGTACGCTACTGTTGGTTGATGACGAACCTAAGATTCTCAGCGCCCTGCGGCGCCTGTTGAGTCGCGATGGCTATCGTATCCTCACCGCCAACAGTGGCCGGGAGGGCCTGGCCCTGCTGGAGAACAGCGATGTGGATGTGATCATATCCGACCAGCGCATGCCGCGCATGACGGGTGTGGAGTTCCTGTCGGAGGTCAAGGAATTGTTTCCACAGACGGTGCGTATTGTACTCAGCGCCTGTTCGGATTTTGGTGCAGTCACCGAGGCCATCAGTATGGGCGCGGTGTATAATTTTTTTGCCAAGCCGTGGAATGACGGATTGATGTGCGCCAATGTCAAGGAGGCTTTTCGACGTGTAGAGGTGAACCGGAAAAACAACCAACTCACGCGTGTTTTTGAAAGCACCATTGAAGGCATCATGATCACAGACACCCGGGGTGTTATCCGGGTGGCCAACCCGGCCTTCACGGCGATTACCGGTTACGAGGCCGATGAAGTTATTGGTCAGACGGCGAAGATTCTGCATTCCGGCCGACAAGATAAACAATTCTACAAGGACATGTGGCAGAGCCTGCTGGATACCGGCCACTGGCAGGGAGAGATCTGGAATCGTCGCAAGAGCGGTGAGGTGTATCCGGAATTGCTGGCGATCACCGAAATTACCGATAGCTACGGCAGGGCCGTGCAGTATGTGGCCCTGTTTAATGATATTACCGAGCAGAAAAAGAATGAAGAGCGCATTGCCCACCAGGTTTATCATGATGCCCTGACCGGTCTGCCCAACCGGTTGTTGTTTTATGATCGCCTTGATATTGCGCTGGCGCATGTAAAGCGAAACGGCCAGAAGCTTGCGGTCATGTTTCTGGACATGGATCGCTTTAAAAACGTCAATGACAGTCTGGGGCATTCCGCCGGCGATCTGTTATTACAACGCACGGCCGAGCGGCTCACACAAAACATACGCAAGGAGGACACTGTTGCCCGTCTGGGTGGCGATGAATTTACGGTTTTGCTTTCGCAGTTGACGAATGTGGGCAGTGCGGCGGAGGTGGCCGAAAAAATTCTTGATGCCTTCAAAAGGCCCATGAATATTGATGGCCACGAACTGTTTATTACCGCCAGTATTGGCATCAGTATCTATCCGGACGATGCCCAGCAGGCCGAGTCGTTAATGAAGAATGCGGATGCCGCCATGTATCGCGCCAAGGATTGCGGCCGCAACAACTACCAGTTTTATTCCCCCGCCATGAATGCACGGGCGCTGGAACGGCTTGCCCTGGAGAGCAAATTGCGCTTTGCGCTACAACGCGGCGAGTTCATGTTGCACTACCAACCGCAGATGGATTTGTACACGGGGCAAATTATCGGCATGGAAGTTCTGTTGCGCTGGAACACCAAGGACTGGGGTTTGGTTTCGCCGGCGGAATTCATTCCCTTGCTGGAGGAAACCGGATTGATCCTGCCGGTGGGCGAATGGGTATTGCAGCAGGCCTGTGCGCAAAACAGCGCTTGGCAGGCAGACGGTTACCCGCCCATGTGTATTGCCGTCAACCTGTCGGCGCGCCAGTTTGTACAGCAGAACCTGGTTCGCAGCATAACCGATATCCTGGAGAGGACAGGTTTGGCGGCACAGTACCTGGAACTGGAGATCACGGAGAGCATCATGATGGATGCGGTTAGCGCTAAACTGAAAGTCTTACAGGCTCTCAAGGCGACAGGCTTGCAAATCGCGGTAGATGATTTTGGCACCGGCTATTCCTCGCTGAGCTATTTGAAGCGGTTTCCCATCGACACCATTAAGATCGACCAGTCCTTTGTTCGGGATATGACCCGTGACCCGGCGGATGTCGCCATTGTCGAGACCGTTATTGCCCTGGCCCATAACCTCAAACACAAGGTGATCGCAGAAGGGGTTGAGACACAGGAGCAACTGGCGTTGTTACGCAGGCTGGGGTGTGACGAGATCCAGGGTTATCTGCTCAGTCGCCCGCTGTCCGCCGAGGTGATGTCGGAGTGGCTGGATCAACAACTGTACGTCAAACATCAGGCACAGGGGTGAGATATGGATGCCGCAACCCAACACGAAATACCAAGGCAACGTACCCTCCTGCTGGTGGACGACGAGGAGAATATTCTAAAGGCCCTGGGTCGCCTGCTGCGCCGTGATGGTTACCGTATCCTCACCGCCAGCAGTGGACGGGAGGGTTTGGCGTTGCTGGAACACCACAAGGTGGGGGTAATCGTTTCCGACCAGCGTATGCCGCAGATGACCGGTTCCGAGTTTCTTTTCCAGGTCAAAGAACGCTATCCCGATACGGTGCGCATCGTGCTCAGCGGCTATACCGAACTCAAGAGTGTCACCGATGCTATCAACCGCGGCGCTATTTACAAGTTCCTCACCAAGCCCTGGGACGATCAATTGTTGCGAGACAATATTAAAGAGGCCTTCAGGCAGGGCGAACTCCAGAGTGAGAATCAGCGCCTGACGCGTGAACTGCAGGACGCCAATGCGGAGCTGTCGGGCATCAACCAGGATCTGGAAAGGCGCGTCGAGGAGAAGACCCGTGAAATCATGCACAGCCTGCGCACCCTGCATTTATCCCAGGACGTGCTGGAGTATTTGCCCATCGCCGTGCTGGGAATCGGTGATGACGATTGTGTTGCGGTGGCCAATCGTATGGCCACCAAGCTGTTGGTTGGGGAGAACGGTTTTCTGGTGGGACAGTCCGCGCAGCAGATCTTGCCAGCGGAACTTTACGATTTGCACCAACGGGCCATGCGGTCAGAAGACGACAATGCCAGCTACTGCCGGGTAGAAATCGCCGCCGGCACAGTGGAGGCCTGTTGTTGCTGGTTAGGGCAGGCCTCCTATGCCCGGGGGACTGTCATAACGATGAGTCTAGTTGGACTACGAAACGATGGTGATTAGTCATTAGTGAGGATGAAAGTACGGATGAAGACCATGACACTGATGTTATTGAGCAACATTCAGCCCGGGGCCACCTTGGCCCGCGACGTGTTGGATGCCAGCGGCAAGTGTCTTTTGGCCGCTGGCACCGAACTCAGCACAAAAACCCTGGCCCTGTTACAGCGGCGGGGCGTCAAGAGTGTGGCGCTGAGCCAGGAAAACCCGTTGTCGGCGGAACAAGAGGAGGCTTGGCGGCAGACAATGGAACAACAGTTATCGTGGCGGTTTCGCCAAGTACAAGACGATCCCCATATGCAACAGTTGCAGGGTCTGTTGCGGAAATACCGCTTGGGGGAGCAGTGAGATCTGACTCTGCATTCTCCAGTGAGAGCGGAGTGGCGAGCGCAAACAGATCTTGTCCCACACAACTCACACACGCCACCCTGGAAAAAGAGATTCAGCAGTTGCCCGCCCTGTCGGTGATTGTCACCGAGTTTCTGGAGCTGATTGATCGGGGTGACGTGGAACTGGCGGTGCTAATGCAAAAGATTGGTCAGGATCAGGCTCTGGCGGCACGTGCGCTACGGGTGGTGAACTCGCCATTTTACGGTTTTTCCCGGCGTATCGCCTCCCTCAAGGATGCGGGCATGATGCTTGGCGTGCATACCCTGCGCAAAATCGTCGTGGCGGCCGGCATCATGGGTCATTTTCCGTCGGGTGAGGATCAGGGCTTCGACCGCATGACTTTTTGGCAACACGCTATCGGTACCGGAGTGGCCGCCAAGGTGCTGGCCAGTCATTGTGGATTGGATGGGGAGACCGCCTTCACCGCAGGTCTGTTGCACGATATTGGCAAGTTGGTGATGGCGGTCTATTTCCCGGCCGATTTTGACCAGGTACTGGCCTGCCGGAACGAGCAGGATTGCCTGCTGAAAGACGCCGAGCAAGCGGTGCTGGGTTTCGATCACACCCTGGTGGGGGCAAAGGTGGCGCGGAAATGGAAAATGCCGAAGGCGATTATCGAGGCCATTCGCCATCATCACAACCCTGATTCGGTTACCGATAAACCGTTTGCCGCTTTGGTGCATATTGCCGACATCCTTTGCCGTGGGCTGGAGATTGGTTATGGCGGAGACACGCTGATTCCCGGCCTGGATGTGGCGGCCATGCAGCGCCTGGGGCTTGATTGGAATCTGTTGCTCGCCGCCTTGCCCCAGATCGAGGCGTTGAATGCCAGTGCCAACCTTCTGGCGGAGGAGTGAGGTGAGCATCGCGGCTATGTCTTTCCGGCGCAAGACTATTTTGGGCATTGCCCTTATTGAAGCGGCGCTGTTGTTGATACTGGTGGGCACCGGGCTTAGTTTTATGCACCAGAGCAACGAGCAGGAACTGATCAAGCGCGCCACCACCACCGCCACCTTGTTTGCGACCACCACCAAGAATGCGGTGCTGGCCACCGATCTGGCCTCGCTGGAGAGCTTTGTTCATGAGGTGATGAAAAATTCGGGGCTGGTCTATGCGCGGGTGCGAGACATGGACGGTATGGTGCTGGCACAAGCGGGAGACACAGCGGCACTGACACGTCCTTTCACCGCCGATCAGGAGGTGGATGACGCCACCGATGGTGTGCTCGATACCTACGCCGAAATCCGTGTTGCCGGCACTACCTACGGCCGGGTCGAGCTGGGGCTGTCTATCCGGGAGATCTATGAGGCCTTGGCGACCGCGCGCCAATGGGTCACGGTGATCGCTGTTATGGAAATGGGGCTGGTGGCGATGTTTTCCTTTGTCCTGGGGACCTGGCTTACCCGCCAGTTACGAAGCCTCAAACAGGCCGCCGAGCAGGTTGCTGGCGGTGATCTGGGTTTTCAGGTACCGGTAAAAGGCAGAGATGAACTGGCTCAGACAGCCAAAGCCTTCAATAATATGTCGCACCGATTGCGCCACTTCAACGATGAGCTGGAGCAGCGGGTGGCCCAGCGCACCGAGGAGCTGGTCCAGACCCAGCAGCAGTTGCAGATCGATCTTGAGCGGCGCAGGAAAATGGGCGAGGCATTACGCCAGGAGAAACAACAACAAAGGGAATTGATTCGTAAATTGGAACAGGCCCACAACCAATTGTTGCAATCCGAGAAACTCGCCTCCATCGGCCAGCTGGCTGCAGGCGTGGCCCATGAGATAAACAATCCCGTCGGTTACATCAGCTCCAACTTGGGCACCCTGGAGGAGTATCAGCAGGACCTGTTCCAGGTGCTGGACGTCTATGAATCGCTGGAACCGTTGTTGCAGTATGAGGATGGGGCCTTGCAGCGCATTCATGAGATCAAGCAAGCGGTGCGGTTGGATCATTTGCGCCAGGACGTGCGAGACCTGCTCGAGGAGTCGCAGCAGGGTGTGACGCGGGTGCGGCAGATCGTCGAGGACCTCAAGGATTTTTCCCACACCGACGAGGGGGAGTGGGCGCAGGCCGATTTGCATCAGGGGCTGGAGAGCACTCTCAACATTGTCAGCAACGAAATCAAGTACAAGGCGGAAATGATCAAGGAGTACGGCGAACTACCACTGGTGTTCTGCCAAGCGCCGCAGCTCAACCAGGTATTCATGAACCTGCTGGTGAATGCTGCTCAGGCCATCGAGGTGCACGGGGTCATCACCTTGCGTACTGGCAGCGAGCAGGACTGGGTTTGGGTAGAGATCAGCGATACCGGCCAGGGCATTGCGCCTGAGCACTTGAAGCACATCTTCGATCCCTTCTTCACCACCAAGCCGGTGGGCAGTGGCACTGGCCTGGGCCTGTCCCTGTCTTACGGCATCGTCGAGGCCCACGGTGGGCGCATTGACGTGGACAGTAAGTTGGGAAAAGGCACCCGCTTCCGGGTCTGGTTGCCGGTGAGGCAGGGAACAGAGGATAGAAGGGAGGCGGTGGGATGATTTATGAAACGGCGCGTCGGCGAATATGCGTTCCCACGCAGAGCATGGGAACGAGGGACAGGGGGGTTTCTGGTTGCGTTTCTGGTTCCCACGGTCCTCCGTGGGAATCCATGCCCCTTCATTCCAACCCTGTGCATGACGAATTATTACTAATGGGCACGAAAGTTACTCGAAGATACCCTAGGGCACTCGCGTCCGGTTAAATTTTCTGTAGATCATGTAAGCTGCAAGGCTGGCTAAAACAGGCCGTCTCAGACAGGTACATACATGGCAAAGAATGCTGGATGGTAGCGAGTCTTATCTGCGACGTTGGAGCTATGCCATCATCCTGTTGGCGAATTAAACCCTAAAGAGATTAAGATATTTGTGATGGGTTGGCTGTGCTCGCCAAAAGCACATCAGAAAAAGGTGTCCAGATGAATGACGTTCTTACATGGGGATTTGATGTTGCGGTTATCGACTGGCTGTTCGTCCTTGTTATGTTGGTCATTCTGGCTGTTGTGGGTGTTGTAATTGCACGTCAGTCACGTAAAGCATTCAGAAAACTGGATAATCATTCTGGTGAACCGGGTTCCACATCAGAAAGTTGGCATGCTGATAGCACAAAAACAGTCTTCGAGTTTCTCGAAACGACGCCAAACGGACTTTCAAAAGAAGAGGCAGATAACAGACTTGCCAAATATGGGCCTAACCGACTTCCCGAACCGAAGACGCGCGGTCCACTGATACGGTTTCTCTACCAATTTCATAATGTATTGATCTATGTGTTGATGGTTGCAAGCGCAGTCACAGCCACGCTGGGGCACTGGGTGGATGCCAGTGTGATTTTGGGTGTGGTTGTTCTCAATGCCCTGATCGGATTTGTGCAGGAAGGCAAGGCCGAAAATGCCTTGAGAGCAATACGGCAGATGCTTTCTCCAACTGCAGTGGTGTCGCGTGATGGCCGGCAAACGACGATCCAGGCTGAAGAATTGTTGCCTGGTGATATCGTCCTGTTGCAATCAGGCGATAAGGTACCGGCAGATTTACGCCTGTTTCGTGTCAAGGGACTTCAAATTCAGGAGTCGGCACTGACAGGTGAGTCGATGGCGGTAGAAAAGATCACTGATCCTGTCGCACAGGAGGCTGTGATCGGTGATCGCCGTTGTATGGCTTTTTCAGGCACTCTGGTTACCCATGGCCAGGGTAGCGGTGTGGTGGTTGCGATCGGCGCTCAAACCGAGATTGGCCACATCAGCACCCTGGTCTCGGAAGTGGAGTCAGTGACGACCCCGCTGTTACGTCAATTGGCCCAGTTTAGCCGTTGGCTAATGGTCGCCATTCTGGGTATTGCCGTTATTACTTTTATTTTCGGCTCGTTGGTGCGGGATTATGCCGCCGCTAAAATGTTTCTTGCTGCGGTCAGCCTGGCGGTGGCCGCGATTCCCGAAGGCTTGCCCGCCATCATGACCATCACACTAGCGATCGGTGTGCAACGTATGGCCCGGCGTAGTGCCATTATTCGCAAATTATCTGCTGTTGAGACCTTGGGGGCGGTGACGGTGATTTGCTCGGACAAAACCGGCACCCTGACCCGCAACGAAATGACTGTGCGCACGATTGCTACCGCCACTAATTTGTTTGAGTTAGGCGGCACGGGTTACGATCCCCACGGTGCGATTGCTCTGACAAACAGAGAGGTGCTTCCAGAAGAACGCCCCCTCCTGCAGGAAGTGCTTCGTGCAGCAGTACTCTGTAACGATGCATCACTGGAACAAAATAACGGTGAATGGTTTGTCCATGGTGACCCCATGGAGGGCGCGTTGTTAGTTTCGGGTTTAAAGGCCGGACTGGATTTGGAGGTTGAGGCTAAACAATACCCACGCACTGATCTCATACCGTTCGAATCAGAACATCGTTTTATGGCAACACTGCATCACAGCCATACAGGTGATGCTTTTATCTTTCTCAAGGGCGCACCTGAACGTGTACTGGAGATGTGTGGTCAGCAGAGAATGCTTGGTGGCGATGAATCTTTGGATAAAAATTACTGGTTAACCCGTGTTGAAGAAATGGCGCAGCAAGGTCAGCGTGTATTGGCCATTGCCTTCAAGCCGGTAGGTCACGAACAGATGGAACTAGCATTCAGTGATGTAGAAAATGGCCTGACACTGCTGGGGCTATTTGGCTTCATTGATCCGCCTCGCGAGGAAGCTATTGAGGCGGTGCAGATATGTCATCAGGCGGGCATTCGGGTGAAGATGATCACCGGCGATCATTGTGCCACCGCGCGCGCAATCGCCCGGCAACTCAAACTCGTTAATACCGATGATGTGCTCACCGGACAAGAATTGGAGTTAATGGGTGAGGATGAGTTGCACCAACGTGTGCAGGATGTTGATGTGTATGCACGTGTAAATCCTGAGCACAAGCTGCTTTTAGTAAGACTGATGCAGGAGCAGGGTTCAATCGTTGCCATGACGGGCGATGGTGTAAACGATGCGCCGGCCTTGAAAAGTGCCGATGTAGGCACCGCCATGGGTCAGAATGGAACTGAAGTGGCCAAGGAAGCGGCTGAAATGGTCCTGGCTGATGATAATTTCGCCTCAATCACCTATGCCGTGGAAGAAGGACGCACGGTTTACGACAATCTTAAGAAAGCTATTCTTTTTATTTTGCCGACCAATGGGGGAGAGGCGCTGATTATTCTTGCCGCCATCTTGTTTGGTTTTCACCAATTGCCATTAACACCAGTGCAGATACTCTGGGTAAACATGGTGACGGCGATTACCTTAGCCCTATCGCTGGCATTTGAACCGCCCGAACAGAATATAATGCGGCGTCTGCCACGTGATGCCCATGAGACGATGCTTACAAATCATCTTATCTGGCGCGTGGCATTTGTCTCCGTTATTTTGATGAGCGGAACATTCGGTCTTTTTCTTTGGGATATGGATCAAGGTGCCAGTATCGAGCATGCACGAACGGTTGCCGTGAACACACTGGTCATGTTCGAGATATTTTATTTGTTTAATTCTCGTTATATCACTGCCTCGATATTTAACCGGGCAGGATTAACAGGCAACCGTTATGTGCTAATTGCCATCGGTATACTCATCATCTTCCAACTTGGTTTTACCTACCTTGCGCCACTGCAGTCCTTATTTGGCACCACGGCAATCGATTTTAATATCTGGTTGCGCATTCTGTTGGTCGCCTCTTCTGTATTATTTCTCGTTGAGCTGGAAAAGTATTTTGTGCGGTACAGGGATCGAAATAGATAGAGGAGGTCAATGATATGCAGGGATTAAATCTGGTTACGTGAATGACCACTTTGGAGCAATAGTGCCTATTGGTGAAATCAAGTGGAATGACTGCACGCTGATTGAAAGAGGAGAAAAATAGCCTTGTGTGCTGGAGTGGGACCTTGAGAATGATCGGAGGTACGACAGGCCAAAGTGGCATGATGTACCCGCAAAAACCATGAAAGTGTTGCCCGGGGCTGAATTTTCTTGGTTTGCAGGGCATGATTGGCCCATCGCGGGGAGAGGCTATACTGAAGCAAACCCTGTGGATCAAAATGATTACTGCTGTACTGTTTGGTCTGGCGCTGGTTTTCGAACTGCGGGAACCAAGGTCAAACTGATTAACAGGCAAAGACCCTGCCTTGGAGGCCTGGACGTAATATGGATATAATCGTGGGCCTAGGATTTAAAACACCTTCAATGCGGCTATGTTTAAGTGTGGCCACGAATTTGTGGGATTAACTTGTCTCCCCTTGGGAATGCCAATGCCCTTAGGAGGGCGCCATTTGGTGCCCTTTTTTATTGGTTTTTGTCATTATCACGTTGCTTAGGTGATGTTATTATTCCGTTTTTGTTTACCAGGAGTCACTGATGCAGGTTCAGGATACTGTCCTTGACGGGGTCAAATTGATTGTCCCCAAGGTGTATGGTGATGATCGAGGGTATTTTCTCGAGTCGTTCAATAAAAAAATCTTCCTGGATGCGGGGCTACCGGGGGAATTCATTCAGGATAACCACTCCTTCTCCACTCAGGACGTGTTGCGTGGCTTGCACTATCAATACCCCCAATGGCAGGGCAAGTTGGTGCGGGCCCTGCACGGTCAAATTTTCGACGTGGCGGTAGATGTACGCCGTGAGTCAGATCAGTTCGGGCAATGGTACGGGGCCATCTTGTCCCAAGACAACAAACACCAACTCTATGTGCCGCCGGGTTATGCACATGGGTTCTGCGTCATGAGTGACACCGTGGACGTCTTGTATAAATGCACCGCCCTCTACAGCCCCAGTGATGAGCAGAGTCTCATTTGGAATGATCCTGACGTGGGAATTGAGTGGCCAGTGGCCCAACCCATCTTGTCTGACAAAGACAAAGTAGGGTTGCGGCTTAGGGATATCGAAACCTTGAATATCGGTCCTGCTCATGCGCATTCTACTGTTCGGTAAAAATGGCCAGGTGGGTTCCGCCCTGGAACCGCGTATACAGCGCCTGGGGTCCGTCGTCAGTTTGGGTCGTTCGGATCTGGACCTGACCGATATTGATGGCATTGGCCGTTGTATTGCCGAGCATCAACCCGAGATTATCATCAACGCCGCCGCCTATACTGCGGTAGACAAGGCCGAGAAAGAACCCGATCTGGCCAGTATTATAAACAGTGATGCCCCTGCCGCCATGGCCAGTGCTGCCAAGGACATCGACGCCATGCTCATTCACTATTCCACCGATTACGTCTTTAATGGTACTGCCAGCACTCCCTACAAAGAGGACCAGGCCACCGCGCCAAACAGTGTCTATGGGCGCAGCAAGTGGGCCGGTGAACAGGCTATCGCCGAGGCCGGTGTGGCCTATCTGATCTTTCGCACCGCTTGGGTCTACTCTTTGCATGGGCACAATTTTCTTAAGACCATGTTGCGCCTGGGTGAAGAGCGTAGTGAACTTGGGGTGGTAGACGATCAAATCGGCAGCCCCACCTTTGCCGGCGCCATCGCCAATGCCACCCTGGAGGTATTATTGAGGATACAAAAAGATGGCGGTCTGCGCGAAGATCAATGTGGGCTATACCATATGACCTGTGGTAGTGAGACGTCCTGGTATGGTTTTACCAAAAAGATTTTTGAGATTGCGGGGTTAAAGGGTGTTAAGTTAGATGCGATTAGCACAGATCAATATCCTACGCCTGCGGCCCGGCCCGCCTATTCGGTACTTTGTAACGATAAACTCAGAAATACCTTTGGGGTAGAGCTACCTCACTGGGAGCAATGCCTGAGCCAATGCCTTAGCGAAAGGGATGGAACAAAATAGCGCAGACCTATTAACCCTGGATGGGCCATTTGCTGATCTGTTAGAGGGCTTTACGACCCGCGACTGCCAGCAGCAGATGGCCGCTTCGGTAGAGAGGGTGTTGGCGGACGGGGGCAGTTGTGTCATTGAATCCGGCACCGGCACCGGCAAGACCTTTGCCTATCTGGTGCCTGCCCTGTTATCGGGTAAAAAGGTGCTGGTGTCGACTGGCACCAAGAATCTACAAGACCAACTCTTCCA
Source organism: Acidiferrobacteraceae bacterium (assembly GCA_011052015.1). Taxonomy (GTDB): domain Bacteria; phylum Pseudomonadota; class Gammaproteobacteria; order HyVt-429; family HyVt-429; genus HyVt-429. The sequence continues at coordinate 14,974 of DRJZ01000081.1, forward strand.
TCGTGATCTTCCCATCGTGCGCAAGGCAGTAGGGGTCCCGGTTACCACCGCACTGCTCAAAGGCCGCGCCAACTATTTGTGTATACATCGGTTGGGTCTGGTGGATCAGGACGCACGGTACGCTGACGAATTGGCCGCCATTCGTAAATGGGCCAGGCAAACCCATAGGGGGGATATCGCCGAGGTGCGTTCGGTGGCAGAAGGTTCACCCATCTGGTCCCGGGTGACCTCTACTGCCGAGAACTGTCTTGGCGCCAAGTGCGATGACTATGATGAATGCCATGTCAAAAAGGCCCGCCAGTCGGCCTTGGCGGCTGATGTGCTGGTTGTGAATCATCATTTGTTTTTTGCCGACCTGGCCCTGAAAGAAGAGGGCTTCGGACAGTTATTGCCAGGCTTTAAAGCCGTGATTTTTGATGAGGCCCATCAGCTCCCTGAGATTGCATCGGACTTTTTTGGGGTCATCTTGACCGGCTACCAGTTGCAGGGGTTATGTCGCGATATACGCCTGGCGGAGGTGGCGGAAAAAAGTGGCATCGCCGAACTCATACCTCGACTGGAGGCGCTGGAAAAGGCCATAGCTGATTTTCGGTTGACCTTGGGTGAGGCCGATCGCCGTGCCGCCTGGGCCAGCGTCGAAGAGCAACCTGCGGTACAACAAGGTCTGGCGGTTCTCAAAGACTGCTTGGGCGTTGTATCACAAGTTATGGAGGTAGCAGCGGCGGCGGGAGAAGCCCTGGGCAATGTTTGGCAGAGGACAGTGGATCTCAATGACCGCCTGGAGATGATCACCAGTCGCGCCAGCACCGATTATGTGGCCTGGTTTGAGACGCACAACCGCAATGTCATTCTACGTTTGACCCCGGTGGATGTGGCCAGCGCCTTTCGCGAGCGCCGTGACAATGGTGATGCTGATCGGGCCTGGGTGTATACCTCAGCCACATTGGCAGTGAATGGAAGCTTTGATTTTTTTCAGGCGCGCCTGGGCCTGGAGGATGCCCAAACCGAGTTGTGGGACAGCCCGTTTGACTTTCAGCAACAGGCGTTGCTCTATATACCCCAGGGTTTACCCCAGCCCTTTGCACCTGATTATACTCAAGCTTTGGTGGATACTATCGTGCCCGTGCTGGAGGCCAGTGGCGGTCGCGCCTTTGTGTTGTTTACCAGTCATCGCGCCCTGCGGGAGGTCGCCCAAAGCCTTCCCCAGCGTATCGACTTTCCGGTATTGGTGCAGGGTACGGCGCCTCGTTCACAGTTACTGACCCAGTTTCGCGACACCGCGCATGGGGTGTTACTGGGGACCGGGAGTTTCTGGGAGGGGGTGGACGTGCGCGGCGAGGCCTTGTCCTGTGTGATCATCGACAAGTTGCCTTTTGCCTCACCCGCCGACCCGGTGCTACAGGCCCGGGGCGCGGCCATGGAAGCTGAAGGGCGTAATCCCTTCTTTGAGTATCAGGTCCCCAACGCGGTAATTTCATTAAAGCAGGGCGTCGGCCGCTTGATCCGGGGCACCGATGATCGCGGTCTATTGGTATTGTGCGATCCCAGATTATTGACCAAATCCTATGGAAAATATTTCATGAAGAGTCTGCCGGATTTTCCTGTGACCCGCGAATTGGCCGACGTGCAGGCCTTTTTCGTAGAGTGAAGTTGCTCGCACTGGATACCGCGACTGCTGCTTGTTCAGTGGCCGCCTGGGACGATGGGGAGGTGGTGGAACGCTTCGAATGGGTCGAGCACGGTCACTCAGAGCGTCTGTTGCCCCTGGTTGATGAGGTCCTGGCCGAGGTGGGCTGGGAGTTGACTCAATGCGATGCCCTGGCCTTTGGCTGCGGCCCCGGTTCCTTCACCGCCCTGCGTATTGGCGCGGGTGTCACTCAAGGTCTGGCCTTCGGCGCCGATCTGCCTGTGGTTCCGGTATCGTCCCTTGCGGCCCTGGCCCAGGGCCAGAATGCCCCTCGGGTGTTGGCGGCCTTTGATGCCCGTATGTCGCAAATCTATTGGGGTGCCTATGCGCGCAACGCCAAGGGTCTGGTCGAACTCATCGGCCAGGAGCGGGTGACCTCCCCGGCAGATTTGGCCCTGGTTGGAAACGAAATTTGGTTGGGGGCGGGCAATGGTTGGACCGTATATCGGCAGGCACTACGGCAGGCGGTGGGAGAAGCCGTAGAGATCAGTGATGATGATCTCTACCCCCACGCCCGGGATGTGGCTGAACTGGCAGCCGGATCGGTCGAGGCCGGTGAGACCGTTAAAGCCGAAGAGGCGGTACCGCGGTATATAAGAAAT
>DRJZ01000082.1 GCA_011052015.1 Acidiferrobacteraceae bacterium
AATAAAGACCGAATATACGTGAACTAAACTATTTTCTAACTTTCTTTAAAATGCTGTTGCTAATCAAGAGGAGTCCATATACGTTCCCACGCTCCCGCGTGGGAATGCATATGTTCGGTTCGGTAGGGCAGGGTTATGGGTTCCCACGCGGGAGCGTGGGAACCAGAGATATCAATTAGGGCGTTTGTGGGGGCTTGGCCATCAGTTGGTTAAACAGGCTGGATTCGCGTTTGTAAAAGCCTTCGGTATGGAAAGAATCGTCCAGGTTTAGCAGGGTATAGTCCAGGTGGTGGCAGAGTTCGTGCAGCACGGTGCGCAGGAAACTACGGAACGCCACCACTTGGCGTCTTTTGGCGGTGCGCATCCATACGCAAATACTGGCCCGGCGGCGATTTAATGCCAGTTCGTATTCGCCGTGGAGTTCGCCTGAGTCGTCGCTAGGGCGCACTGCCATGACTCGCAAGCGCACTGCGGGAACCCCCAATTGATCAGTTACGCCGTCGATTAGGTTCCGGCAGGCCGCTTCCACCGTAGTCCGCCGCTCAGACTTGAGGGCCGAGACCAACCGCTCAACAAAGGGTGTTAATTTTTCCGGAGCCGGCAAGGTGAGCGCCTGGACACGATCGCTTTGGTCGTAAATTTGGCGTTGCTTTTTGGTCAGGCGGCGGTAGTAGGCGAAGGGCATGAGGAAGATGAACCCAGTTAGCCTATGGCCTGTCATCCCGAGCATAGCGAGGGATCTCATCCTGCTTTATAGCGGCGATGAATTTAACAGGTTGTGATCCATATCAGGCTGTTCCGTATAACATTTTTTATCGTGGCAGGTTTGTTGTTCACCACAGAGGACACGGAGGTCACAGAGGAAAGATGGGCGTTAACAGCCCTGTCCTTATTTGAGGTTACACAAGCCACTTTAAGGTGGGCCATTTTTTTGCTGCGCCTGTTTGCTACAAGGTTCGCGAAAAAAGACAATTGTATTTACAGTTCTTTTCCTCTGTGACCTCCGTGTTCTCTGTGGTGAATGAGCGCAATGCGAGAGAAGCGTTACCTGAAATTCAGGTACCATGGGCCTGTCATTGGGTGAATCCTATGTAATGATTTGGTTAATTAATAGGGGTACGTTAGCGTGGTAAGGCTGGGAGTCGATTTAGGCGGTACCAAGATCGAGATTGTCGCCTTGGATGAGAGCGGAGAAGAGTTGCTGCGGCGGCGTCGCGCTACCCCGGCCGATGATTATCGGAAAATTCTTGACGCGATTGTTTCCCTGGTGGCGGCGGCTGAGTCAGAACTCCGACAGACCGGCAGCGTGGGGGTGGGCACGCCGGGGGCCTTATCCCGTGCAACCGGGCTTTTGAAGAATTCCAATACGGTCTGCCTCAATGGCCAACCCCTGCTACAGGATCTGGAACGGGTTTTGGACCGGCAGGTGCGCGTGGCCAATGACGCCAATTGCTTTGCCCTATCTGAAGCAGTGGACGGTGCTGGTGTGGATGCCGAAGTTGTTTTTGGCGTGATTATAGGCACCGGGACCGGCGCCGGGGTGGTGGTGAATAAAAAGATACTGACAGGCCCCAATGCCATTGCCGGTGAGTGGGGTCACAATCCCCTGCCGTGGCCACAAACTGATGAGTGGCCCGGACCACAGTGCTATTGTGGCGCAACCGGTTGCATCGAGACCTTTCTGTCCGGCCCAGGCTTGCAGCGGTCACACCAGTATGCCGGTGGCGATCAACTCACTGCCCAAGAGATTGTCGAGCGGGCCGTGGCGGGTGATGGGGATTGCCAGCGGAGTCTGGATACCTACTATGATCGCATGGCCCGTGCCCTGGCCCATGTGATCAATCTTCTGGACCCCGATGTCATCGTTCTGGGAGGTGGGTTGTCCAATATCCCCAGCCTGTACACAGAGATACCCGCACGGTGGGGCCAGTATGTATTCTCCGATCGAGTCGATACTGTGTTGAGCCCCCCTCAACATGGTGATTCCGGTGGAGTGCGGGGTGCGGCGTGGCTTTGGGCTAGTGCGGGGACCTTCCTAAGGTGATATTTCTAAGCTGGGGTGTTTTGGTGTAGCAACATGCTGGCCTCGGCCAGCATAAACTGTTTAAACGCTAGTGCCACTGGCGACAGGCGTTTGCCCTGACGGTGCACGACATACCAGCGGCGTAGGATCGGGAAGGACTCGGCATTGAGGACCGTCAGGCGTTGGGTCTCTAGTTCCAATTCAAGGGTATGGAGGGAAACGATACCCAACCCCAGGCCAGCCTCTACCGCCTGTTTGATGGCCTCGTTACTGCTCATCTCCATGCCAGTGGTAATACTGATGCCGTTTTCGGTGAAGAAACGTTCCATCGCAATACGGGTACCGGAGCCCTGTTCCCGTACCACAAAGGTCTCCTGCTGCAATCGTGATAACGGAATATTATCCGCCTCGGCAAGTTCGTGATCCCTGGGTGCAATAATCACCAGGGGATTGTCCATAAATGCCGCAGCGTCCAGTTCCATGTTTTTCGGTGGCATCCCCATAATCACCATATCGCTATCGTTGTCTTCCAGGTGTTGCAGTAGACCGGCGCGGTTGGTGACGTCCAGACTCACGGTCACACCTTCAAATTGGCGCGAAAACACCGCCAGTAGACGAGGGGCAAAATAGTTGGCGGTGCCCGCCACGGCGATGACCAATCTGCCGCGCTTTATGCCCTTGAGTTGTTCAATGACTTCGCCTGCCTCGGTCAACTGCTGGGCGATATTTCGACTGTAGTGGTGCATCTCACGGCCGGCCTCGGTCAAGAAAATTTGTTTGCCCAGCCTTTCGAACAGATCCAGGCCCACGTTCTCTTCCAGTTGCTTGATCTGCATGGATACCGCAGGTTGGCTGAGGTGGAGTTCCTGGGCCGCCTGGGTGTAGCTCAGGTTACGGGCTACGGACTCGAAGACCTGTAGTTGTCTTAGTGTGACGTGCATTTTTAAGGGATGGCAATATACATAAGGGCACCTCATATTAATTGGTAACACCTTCTCCCTCCGGGAGAAGGCTGGGATGAGGGGATAATAAAATTAGCGTCTTAGCTTTGTTTGCTCCCCTCACCCTAACCCTTTTATGCCCTAGGGGTGCTCCCGGAGGGAGAGGGGATTGTAATTTCAAGGGGCATCTATAAGTAAATACTTATGGTATTGATCATTATATCTTAGTTTAATTTATACTTCCATCCGCGTATAGTCCAGCACCCTCAATACCCGCAGGCCCTATTTAGGCTGCTACCGGGGGACAGATTTACTATAAACGCTAGGAGTTGAAACATGTCATTAGACCAATCCGCACGTTACTCAGACCTGAGTCTGAAAGAGGAAGACCTGCTCGCAGGTGGTAAGCATATTCTGGTGGCCTACAAGATGAAGCCGAAGAGCGGCCATGGCTATCTGGAAGCTGCGGCCCACTTTTCCGCCGAGTCCTCCACCGGTACTAACGTCGAAGTTTGCACCACCGACGATTTCACCAAGGGTGTGGATGCGCTGGTTTATTACATTGATGAAGCCAATGAGGATATGCGTATCGCCTATCCGCTGGAGTTGTTCGACCGCAATATTATTGATGGCCGAATGATGATTGTTTCCTTCCTCACTCTGTGTATCGGCAACAATCAGGGTATGGGCGACATCGAACACGGACAGATTATCGATATCTTTTTTCCGCCGCGCGCTATCCAGTTGTTCGACGGCCCGGCAAAGGACATCTCCGATCTGTGGCGCATCCTTGGCCGTCCGCTCAAGGATGGCGGCTACATCGCCGGCACCATCATCAAGCCCAAGCTGGGCCTGCGCCCCGAGCCCTTCGCCGAGGCTGCCTACCAGTTTTGGCTGGGTGGTGACTTCATCAAGAATGATGAGCCCCAGGGCAACCAGGTATTTTGCCCGGCGAAGAAGGTTTATCCGCTGGTGGCCGATTCACTCAAACGCGCCCAGGACGAAACTGGCGAAGCCAAGCTGTTTTCGGCCAACATCACCGCCGACGACCATTTCGAGATGTGCGCCCGTGCCGACTTCATTCTGGAAACCTTTGGTGAAGACGCCGACAAAGTCGCGTTCCTGGTTGACGGTTTTGTCGGTGGCCCCGGCATGGTCACCACCGCACGCCGTCAGTACCCGAACCAGTATCTGCACTACCATCGCGCAGGTCACGGCATGATCACCTCGCCATCTTCCAAGCGTGGTTACACTGCCTATGTGCTGGCCAAGATATCACGTCTGCAGGGTGCCTCCGGTATTCATGTGGGCACCATGGGTTACGGCAAGATGGAAGGCGATAACGACGATAAAATTATCGCCTACATGATCGAACGCGATGAGTGTCAGGGTCCGGTCTACTACCAGAAGTGGTACGGCATGAAGCCCACGACTCCAATCATTTCCGGCGGCATGAATGCCCTGCGCTTGCCCGGTTTCTTTGAGAATCTGGGTCACGGCAACGTCATCAATACTGCCGGCGGTGGTTCTTATGGCCACATCGACAGTCCTGCTGCTGGCGCCATTTCTTTGCGTCAGGCCTACGAGTGCTGGAAAGAAGGTGCCGACCCGATCGAGTTCGCGAAAGAGCACAACGAATTCGCTCGCGCGTTCGAGTCTTTTCCGGGCGATGCCGACCAGATCTTCCCAGGCTGGCGTGATAAACTCGGCGTTCATAAATAAAGGGATGGTCTTATGCCGTGGGGTACAGGGAAGTACGGGAACGGCGCTTGATCAAAGCTAAAGATTTTTCACCACAGAGGACACGGAGGTCACAGAGATGGATGCTAATGATATTACCGGTGAGATTATAGATGCAGCCATGCATGTGCATTCGGCACTCGGGCCCGGTTTGCTTGAAAGCGCCTATGAAGCATGTTTAAAGCATGAACTTTTATCACGAGACTTTAAGGTTTTAAGTCAGGTTATACTGCCCGTTATTTACAAAAAAAGTATTATCGACGCAGGTTACAGAATAGATTTGCTGGTAGAAGACGAAATTGTTGTAGAACTAAAAGCTGTAGAAAGGATAATTCCGATACATGAGGCACAGCTGTTGTCTTATTTAAAGTTAAGCAATAAAAGAATTGGTTTATTGATTAATTTTAATGTGCTGAGATTAAAATACGGGATTAAGCGTTTGGCTAATTAACCTCTGTGTCCTCTGTGGTAAAGATCAAAACTCAGCGGAAGAGACAAGATTACATTGCACCACGGAGGACACGAAGGCGCACGGAGGAAAGAACATTAACTTTATTCCTCTGTGTACCCCTGTGACCTCCGTGGTAAAGATTGAGACTCA
>DRJZ01000083.1 GCA_011052015.1 Acidiferrobacteraceae bacterium
AACACACCGGGCAGAGGGTATACGACGCCAAACGTACCGTTAGGTTGGAAGCTATGGGATACCGTGTCATGCGTTTCTGGAACCATGAGATATTGGGTGAACTGGACAATGTGCTTGAACAAATACAAACAGCCTTATTTGAACCCCCCTCACCCCAACCCTCTCCCGGAGGGAGAGGGGGTTAGGCTTCAGAGCTACCCACAAATTTTTCCGAAGAGCCTGTTTTTATTTCTTTTCCAATACTGACCGCTGAAAGCCTGTTCAGTGCCTTTCTGCCGACAGACCTGATATTGTTCTTCGCTCAGTTGTGTCTTCCACTGGGCGTCTGTCTTTTCAATCTTGTCACTCACCACACCATCTCAAGCGGTATTCGTGCATCCTGCGCTCCCGGTATCTCTGGTTCCCACGCTCCCGCGTGGAAACCCATAGCCCTGCCCTACCGAGCCAAACATATACATTCCCACGCGGGAGCGTGGGAATGAAATGCTACAACTACAGTATCGCAACTCATGGTTGGGAAATCTGGATATAGACAATAAATCTATCCATTCGCACATCAAGACTCAACCTGTCGCACGATCATATTTTCCGTCGGGAAAGCTTGCAATCTTGAGGGCCTTAATTTCCTCAATATCTCGCATAACCATCACTGCACCATCCACTATTCCATCTGGATCAAGACGGGGGATAACCAAACCATGGACACGATAACGCACACCAAAGCTATTTTCGGCCTCGGTATCTTCGGCGAGTGTCTGCGGGGCGTTACGGGCGATACAAATAGAGACCGGATCACAGGCGTCGCCAGCCTTACCTCGTTGTAGCTTTATAGTCTTAACTATTGGACGGCCCAGCACATCAATAGCCGACAGACCCGATAAACCCTCCGCGACCGGATTAAGATATTCTATGCGTCCTTGTACATCAGTGATCACAAGGGCCTCCGCAACTGTCTCCAGAGCGAGGCGGTTACACTCTTTTTCCCGGTGCAACGCAAATCCGAGTCGTTCGGCCTCGGTGGTGTCGAACATTATCGCCAGAATTGTCGGCGACGGTCCTTGGCCCAACCATTGCAATCTAACCTCTGCTGGGTAATTACTACCGTCTGCGCGCTGACGCCGGGCACGAAATACCACATGGGATTGTTTGCCGGTTTGGATGGACCCTATCAAAACATCAAATGCATCCCGATCCAGGTCCACCAACAAATCAGGTAGTGACATGACAGATACATCATCTCCGGCCAGCGCACCTTCCCGCGCCAAAATATTCGCCTGGATACATTCAAAAGTCTTGCCATCGAATAGCCAACATTCGCTGGGCAACCAATCCAGCATGTTCTGTAAACGGGCCAATTCGGCGCCAATGATGTTCTTGTCCTTTATCTCATAATCTGGTCGCCGTTCATAGCGGACCAGCCTATTATGTAACCCGGCCAAACGACCCATTAGCACACCAAAAACCAGCACTACGACGAGTCCAAGAAAGAATGATATACCCCTGGTTCGTACGATATGTGAAAAAGTGATCGGGCTAACAGGTTTAGTGTAAGCAGAGGCACGCTCTACTTCAAGACCATGGGCATGAGTACCGGGCCACAAACCCAGCACCAGGATAGTCATACCCAATAAAATAAAATTAGTTTTACCCAACATAATATCTCTGCCTGAATGGCAAGGATGAACGGATACAGGCCCGAAGATTACGCACTGCCCTAGATGGGTTATCGGCAGTTTTGCAAAAATATTTACCCAATCGTTACATAAACCGTCCTCCAAAGAATTGGTGGGTACCCCTGAATGATTGGGACTCTCGCCAAGACACCAAGGGAGAAGAGCCAAAAAAAAGGCCCTGCAACGCAGGGCCTTAGGCTGTCTTTAATGGTTAAAGATTTAGTCTTCGCCGCCAAATATCCCGAGTATCTGCAACAGGCTCGTGAACAGATTGTACAGGGCCACGTAGAGGGTCACCGTGGCCATAATGTAGTTGGTCTCGCCACCGTGGACCATGGCGCTGGTCTGCCACAAGATCAATCCACACATCAACAATACAAACATGGATGATACCACCAGGGCCAGTATCGGCATGGCCAGAAAAATATTGGCGACACCGGCGATAAAGGCCACCAGAATCCCGGCCATGAGAAAACCGCCCATGTAGCTAAAATCCTTGCGGGTGGTGAGCACATAGAGCGACAAGCCTAAAAAGATGGCGCCAGTAGACCCCAGGGCATAGGCCACTAATTGGCTACCGTTGCTATACAGGTTGAGATAAATATTGATAACGGGCCCCAGGGTGTAGCCCATAAACCCGGTAAGGGCGAATACGGACAACAATCCCCAGGCGCTGTTGCGCAGGTAGTTGGTCAAAAACAGCAGCCCAAAATAGCCACCCAGAACCAGCCAAATATTAGGCATAGGGGCATTGTTAGCTAGGGCCACGCCCGCCATGGCGGCACTAAACAACAAGGTCATGGAAAGCAACATATAGGTGTTGCGGATGAGCCGGTTGGTGGCCAGGGCCTGGTCTCGGCCCTGAGAGATAGATTGAGAAATCTGTACCATGGTACGTTGTGCCTCCGAAATCAAAGGATTAGATGTTATAGGGCATAGCCTAATGGGAATCGACGCTTGGCGTCAACTTGCACCACTTGGACTACTTCTCAAAAAGTCCGCAGCAGCCAGAAGGCTATACATTATAGACCCGGCAAACGCTAATTTGTTCAGTATTTACATGATCCACATGCCAGTGCGGCACTATGACCACACTTATAATATGGGGAGTGATTACGGTCTAATCAAGCCCTTGATATCTTTGATCAGGGCCCTCTGCACCTGCATTAGGGCCTGGGCCAGGGCCGTGACACCGACGCGTACCGATGACCCCCCTTGCACCGCCACCTCGGCAGCGTAGGCCTGGACCATGAAAGGCTGCGCATCCCCCCGTTTTTGCAGAGACACCTCCATCGCGACAACCGCTGTCGGGTCAGTCGGCGAGCGTACAATCTCAAATCGTTGCAGTCGCCCCGCCATTATGAATTCTGCTCGCAAGGCAGGGTCTTGCCGATAGCTTGATCGGGCCACCCCAGCCTGGCGCAGAAACTGGACCAGTTGACCTTGAACCAACCGTGCCGGGGGTTCCGTCCAAAAATGGTAGCGATAGCTATACAACTCCATGGGTTCTTCTGCACGACTATAGACAATTGCCCTGCCACTATGGGGGCCATCCGTAGCAAAACGCCGTACTGCCAAAATGCCATCCAGTTTGGGTGACTGAGCCACCTTAATATCGGGTTCGGTTACAAGCCGATAATAGTGGTCGCTGGAAATGACCGCTGCACCCCCACAGGACAACAGGGCCAACGACCCCAGGGTGATTAAGCCGCGCCACAAGCCTTGCACATTGAACCGTCTAGTCCACATCCTCAACCCTCGATTGCGTTTTTTGACCCCCACCCCGTATGAGTGAACTTGGTCTGGCACGTACTTGGCGGGTGAATTCACGCAGGTTACCACTGGTCTCTTCCAGATTAAACGCAATACTATCGATATGTTCTGCGACAACATCCATGGTCACTTTTAGATCGCCGATGACCTGATTAATATCGCCTCGATTGTGTTGTAGAAACCCATTGGTGCTTATCAACAGCCTATTGGCCTGCGTCAGGGATGCATCAAATTGTCCGATTGCACTGCTCAACCTTGCACCATTAGGTCCGGTAAGCAGTTCTTCCAAACCCTTTGCGCTTTTCTGAAGTGAGGCCAGCAACTCACCCGCATCGTTGGCCGCTTCGGCAATAGCGGCAAACATGTCTTCACTGACCCTACCTTTCAACTCGGCGCCAGGTTTATGATGGACTTTACTCTTACCCTCTTTAATATCTATCGTTACCGCAGCAAGTAAACCTGCTGCCTGGATATAGGCAACGCTATCGGTGGGTATCTTCCAGCCTTTTTTAACGCCAAACTTGACATGATAGCGGGTTACACCCTCTTTTTGCTGGGCATCAACGTTCTCTACATGGCCCACCTGAAACCCTTCATAGGTGACTGCAGTCCCTAGGTCGAGTCCACTTATGTTGGTAAATGTGGCGGAATAACTATCCGTTGCCCCCCCCCTGCCTGAGAGTAGCGCCATTAGAACCAGAAAAACAGTCAGCACGACTGCCACAAAACTACCGACCAATATGTAATTAATCTTGTCCTGCTTCATTTTTTAACTACCCTGTTTCCCCGGTCAACCGATTGAGATATTCCTCTGCATCAATCTTGATCTCCCTGGCCCGCCGCTCCAATAGATCCTTAATGCGCTTGTTTTTGCTGTTGCGGACTTCGTCAATTGCCCCCACCATAAGGATATTACCTTGATCCAATACCGTGATGCGATCAGCAATCCGGAACGTACTATCCAATTCATGAGTGACCACCACGATAGTGGTCTTCATGGCCTGGCGAATCCTCAGTATCAACTCGTCTAATTCGGCGGAAACCACGGGATCAAGACCTGCTGATGGCTCGTCAAAAAACAGTAATTTTGGATCCATAATGATAGCACGGGCGAGGGCCGCTCGCTTTACCATACCACCCGAAAGCTGCGCTGGCATCAAATTTTCAAACCCGGCCAAGTTAACCAACTCCAGTTTCATACGACACATAATCCGTATCGTCTTTTCGTCTAACTGAGTATGTTCCCGCAGTGGTAGCGCAATATTCTCGCCTACCGTCATCGAATTAAACAAGGCGCCACCCTGAAAAGACACCCCAATATTACGACGCAATGCATCCATCTTACTTGCACTGATGTGGGTAATATCCTGACCGAGCAACTTGATCACCCCGGAGGTGGGAGTATTCAGCCCCAGCATATGCCGCAACACCGTACTCTTCCCGGAGCCGCTGCCCCCCATGATCACCATAATCTCGCCATCCTGAATGGACAAATCTACCCCATGTAATACCTCGCAACTACCGTAGTGGGCTACCAGGCTCTGTACTTCAACAACGGGTTCTGCGATCTTCTTGTTCAAGGCAGTTGCAATAGTCAGTGGTTGAGATAAAACGTGAACACCATATCGGCAACAATGATTAAACTAATGGCTTGTACTACGGACCGCGTAGTGGCCTTGCCCACGCCCTCGGCGCCACCGCTTACCGAAAAACCGTTAACAAAACCCACTATTGCGATAATCACCGCAAACACAACACTCTTCCAGAGACCTTGCATAACATCGTCTACAACCAAGGCCTTAATAGTGCGGTCGATATAAGCCTGCATGCTGATATCGAGTTCCAATACACTGAAAAAGGCGCCACCAAACATCCCCACAATATCCGCAAAAAAGGTGAGCGTCGGGACCATAACGATCATTGCCAACAAAGCCGGAACCACCAGATAGCGCACCGGGCTAATACCGATCACCCGTAGCGCGTCGATCTCCTGAGAAACCTGCATGGTGCCTACACGGGCAGCAATGGCCGAGCCGGAGCGGCCCGCTATCAAAATACCGATTATCAAGGGTGCAAATTCCCGGGTCACGGATAACGCAATCCCAACGACTACTTGTGATTCCGCGCCGAAGGCCTTCAGTGTATTGATGCCTTGAATCGCGAGCATAATACCCACTGCGAAAGATAGCGCGGCACAAATGGGTATCGCGGCAATACCCACCTGTAACATCTGATAAAAAGTTGCAGACACACTCACCGCCTGACCACGACGAGCGCCGAAGACTATCCAATAGAAAGACTCCGCCAACAAAGATGAAGCGTAACCCAATTCCTCAATGCTACCCACCGTGGCACGGCCAATTTTTTCTATATACCGCAACACAATAAATTAACCGGGTTCCTTGGCTACCTTGGCGACAGCATCCAAAGAAAGATGGATCGGAAATACAGTATCGAGGCGCGCCAACTGCAATACATCCAATGCCGCCTGACTGACATTGACTAGGCCAAACTCGGTGTTACCCGACTTTGCAAGCTGGTAACCTTCAACCAGGCTGGCAACGCCAGAACTATCTATATAATCCACCCCCGATAAGTCCACGAGCACGTTATTTTTGGCCTCAATGCATTCAAGAATAATCTTTCTGGCGTTAGGCGAAGTCGACAAATCCACATCGCCCTCTAAATGTATGACCGAATAACCAGCGTATTGGGTAATCTTGTAGGTCACTATGCGAATCTCCCTTATTCAATCCGATTTTATGGTTTTCTTCATCACCAACTGGTTGCCAACACCGCACTTGGGTACAGAGTAGACAACTTCGTCCATTATCTCATTTATGAAATGCGTACCCAAACCACCAGGACGTACATCATCCAGAGATCGTGGTTTGATATTCTTGGTGTCCACGGGCTCTGCAAAGTCTGTAACCCGAAACAGAAGCTCGGTATCATTATCGATAATTTCCAATATGATCTCACCTTCGGGATTATTTTTATAGGCATGTTGTATGATATTCATCCCTGCCTCATTAACAGCAAGCACAACCCGATCAACCGTCTTGTCGCTGCATCCGCTCATATGCACCGCATCCCGCACCACGCCACGTAACAGCTTAAGCTGTTCAGGCCTGGCCTGGATGCGCGTTTTAATCACCTTTGGCTTTTTCTCCACTAGGTAGCCTCAATGACCATCAAGGACATATCGTCATGCAGCCTTTCCGCCCCGTCCATCGCCTGCCTGGTCAAATCCTTGATTCGCTCTGCGGCGGGAAGGTGAGAAACATCCTTGATCATCGTTTTGATCCCGGCAACACCCAATTGTTGACCCTCGGCGCTACAGGCCTCGGTAAGCCCGTCGCTATAAATGTATAGACTCCCACCGTCCAGAACCAAGTGCGTCTCAGGAAACACGGTATGGGCCACAATACCCAAAGGTGGCGCCTGGACTTCAATCTCCCTGAACTGACCCTGCTGATCAACCAGCAGAGGGGGTTGGTGGCCAGCATTGGCAAAACACAGCGATTGGTCTTCAGGATCAAAGACACCCCCTACCATGGTTACGAACATACCACGTGTCGTCTTTTCATGTATTTCATTATTCAATATCCCCAGGAGCTGGCCCGGACTGGTCAATGATTTACCTAAACAATGAAATAGACTACTGGTCTTTGCCATCAATAATGCCGCATTCATCCCCTTTCCAGAGACATCCGCCAAATTAAACATGATACGGCCATCGGGCAGGGTGAAGTGATCATAAAAATCGCCCGAGACTTCTCGTGCTGGAATATTAATGCCATGCACTGGAAACATGGCGGTGCCATCATGGGGCAATAGATTACGTTGAATCTCTGCGGCCAGCTCCAACTCCCTCTGTATGCGCTCATGTTCCACTAAACTGGCTGCCAAGGTGGCATTGTGAATGACCATTGATGCCGATGCTGCCAAGGTCTCAAGCAGACGTTGATCCCGAGAGTCGAACAAGGCATCTTGGGTGCGTTTATTGATAAGCTCCAACGCGCCAATACGCCGATCGCGAAGCTTGAGAGGGGCACATAGCACCGAACGTGTTTTGAACCCGGTCTGCTTATCAATGGTATTTGTAAAACTGTGGTCCAGGCCCACATCGCGCACCATAATAACGCGGTTTTCCAGGAGGGTACGCCCCACCACGCCTTGGCCAACACCTACGCGTAAACCCTTGATGTCAATTGGACCGGCACAGGCTCGGCAATTAAGATTGATGTCGTCTTTGTCCAATAAAAATATAGAGGCAGCCTCAGCATTGAGGTACTCCATAATACGGCTCAATGCGTGCTGCAGGGTGTCGTCTAAATTAAGCGACGTGGCAAAGGCTTCACTGATCTCCGCCAGGAGATCAAGGTGCTCCTCCAGGCTGAAGTGATCTTCAGAAATCAGATGGGCGGTAGGTGATTCAGGCATCGACCTATGATGCACTTGGGCACGGAATTCGGCAACATGTTATGACCCTTAAATTATGACCTCGGGTGATGTAATGGAGGCATAAGAGACCCCATACCCATCGTGCCAGCAAGGCGGTGATCGACACGGATCGGCTGGAAAGCGAACCCTTTGCAGACCGTGACCAAACCCAGGTGCTCCTGAAGACCGGCTCGATAGTCTGTATCTTATTGATTTAATTTGGTTTAGGGTAGGGTCACAGTGAAGATATACGGATCAGTCTTGCTTGCTATGGCCATTCTTTTTTGATTCCTGGCGCAGTAGCCCTTCAAGCAAATCCTTGACCTCCTTGCCAATGGATAAGCCCACCCCCTCTTCTGGCAACTTAAGTTGGTCCACCCCGATACCCAGCTTCTTGGCAATTTTCTCTTTATCGCGCTGCCACCACAGGTTTTTATCAATTTTGTAGCTTAATGATTCAAACCGCCCAGTGATCCGTACCGGTATACTAAGACCCTTTAACTCGGCCAACCCTTCACCGCCTGGTCCCTGAGCACTGCCGACCACGGTGATCTCCATGAGGTAGTTCATGGTCTGTGCCACCATGTCTGCAGTACCGTTACCACTGATACGAAACAGGGGTGACTTGATGTTAAGGTCCGTATTACTGGCGACACCATTATTAAACACCAGTGTGCCTTTCATCTCGGTAAATTTAAATTCTGTCTCATCGGCGGTTACCGACTTGATCTGCCCACCACGCAGATTCGCAAAAAGACGCCTTGCATCTAAAACCAATTTACGGATATCCAGGCCCTTTATCATACCGTTTCGGATACTGAACTCGGTTTCACCTTGCAGGCTACGCAATACTTCACGGCTGTCATTTCCGTGGCCAGAAATTTTGATATTCAACCGGCCTGTCCCCGTGAGACACTCGCTGATACCCGCATCAGACAACATAGGGAGCATTTGCACATGGCTCAGGGTTTCATTGACACTGAGCAAGGGGCTGTCGTTACGGGTATCAAGCTTTAGATTGCCTAACAAGGTCCCACCATAAAGCTTCGCGCTAACTGGCGACACCTCCACCTCGCCATCTTTTGCCTTTACACCGATCCTGACATCCTGGGCACGTAGCCCTGACATCTTTAATGATTGGATATTGAGATTGCCTTTTGTGTCGAATGACCGTAATAAGGCTACCGGCAAGGCAAACAACATGCCCCCAGGCATACCTTGGGCTTCGGTACCCGCGCCACTATGCTTTTGCTGATCCGCCGATAGATAACGATCCAGATCGATATCATCCACATTGATGTTAAAACTGTAGGACGGTTGATCGAAGCCTGAAACATTCAAGGTCCCCAACGCGGTAGTGTCGTCCAGAATGGCTTTGATGTCCTGTATGTTTATCCTGCTGGTACTGGCCTCATAGACCGCATGTACCGAAGCCCGTGACAAGACTTTATTGTCACGCGTATCCACATCCACGCTAAAGGCCTTCAGAAAGCCCCGCAGATCAAACATGGGGGCGATGATTCGCCCCGACAGGTAGGGCGCTCTCAGCAATCGATGGCCCTGGATGCTCAGATTGACCTGGCCATTGGCGGCACTCACTACTGCGCGGGGAATGGATGCACGCTGCTTTTTTAAATTAAATTTACTGGTGGGTAGCTTGCCATGCACGATCACCGGCCAACCAGTGAGCCGGTACTCCAGGGCCTTAACTTCCAGTATCATCGTCCGGATAAGATATTCTAGCTCAGGGGCGCTCAACTCAACACCCACCCCACCCAAGCGGGTATCGAACAGCGCATCTTGCAGCACTAATTTATTTTGCTCGGCATCAAATCGTACCCGGCCTTTGAGCTTGACAGGTAATTGATAATTTTCGTTTGATTGGAGCAACTTGAATGAGAGCGCCAGCTTCTCTGATTTGCCGGAGAGAATTTGCCCCACATCAAAGCTAAGCTTGTTGAAGATATAGTGGTTGGCGGCCTTGTGATCGCGCCAAATCACCTGGCTGTCTCGTACATTAACTCCACCCACCACAAACGCAGCCAGGGCCATGCCTTCCCCAGCCTTGTCTCGCCCCAGCAAATCATCCCAATTGGTCTTGCCTCTATCATTGGTAACCAGACTCAAAGTCATCCCACCCAGCATCACCTTATCCACCTCAACGCGCCCCTTAAGCAGCGGTAAAATACGAACACTGATCTCGGCCACCTTGATCTGGGCCATGGGAACTTCGCCAAAACCTTCGGCATTTTCGAGGGTGATGTCACTGGCCTTGACCCGTAGCCAGGGAAACAGAGATAAGCGAAGCTCACCACCAATAGTCAACTTACGCCCGGTGTGTTTGTTGACCAAGGCGGTAAAATCATCTTTATAATTGTTAGGGTCAATAATATGGGGCAGGGCATAACTCAAGGCGATGAGGCCCACCGCCAAGATACCTATCAGGCCAAAAATAAATTTCAACAGTTTTTTCACTCTACGCCCCAACAATAGATGCGCTCGAGATCATAACCGCTATCACGTGCTGAGCCCGGCGTTCGGATATCCATCCGCGCCCCTCGACCAACTCCTGATACATGATATTGATCTGACCTGCCGGGCCCCAAAACTGATAAACCCCGGTTATTCATCAGTCACACAGCCCTGAGAGGCATCTTTAACGTTCTTGATGTACTTATAGAGCGTCCCTCTATTGGCCTTGTAGGCTGGCATCTCCCATTCGTTACGCCGTTGGACGATTTCCGCTTCACTGATATCCACTGTCAGTAAATGATTTCTGGCATCGATTACAATGTGGTCCCCATCCCGCAACAGGGCGATGGGACCCCCCTCCTGGGCCTCGGGCACCACATGACCAATAATAAAACCGTGGGAACCACCGGAAAAACGCCCGTCGGTCATGAGCGCCACATCCTTGCCTAAACCCGCGCCCATGATGGCCGAGGTCGGGGTGAGCATCTCTGGCATACCCGGCCCACCCTTGGGGCCTTCGTAGCGAATCACCACCACATCTCCCTTCTCGATTTTATTTTCCTCCAGGGCATGCAGCATTGCCTCTTCCGAGTCATACACCTTGGCGGGGCCATCAAACCGTTCGCCTTCTTTGCCGGTGATCTTGGCTACCGCCCCCCCCGGCGCAAGATTGCCTTTTAGTATTTGAATGTGACCGGTTTTCTTGATGGGCTGATCAATAGATAAAAACACATCCTGACCCTCTTTCAATCCGGACAATGCGACGAGATTTTCCGCTATTGTTCGGGTGGTCACCGTAAGACAATCCCCATTTAACAGGCCTTGCTCCAGCAAGTATTTCATCACCGCCGGAGTGCCACCCACGTTGTGCAAATCTTCCATCACATACTTGCCGGACGGTTTTAAGTCCGCCAAAAATGGAACACGATCCGACACTGCCTGAAAGTCATCGACGCTCAAGGCCACGTCCACCGCCCGGGCCATGGCAATCAGGTGCAACACCGCATTGGTGGAACCCCCCAGGGCCATCACCACCACCATGGCGTTCTCAAAGGCCTCCCGGGTCATGATATCGCGGGGTTTGATGTCTTTTTCCAGCAAAATGCGAATAGCGGCACCGGCCTGGATACACTCTTTCAATTTTTGATCATCCACCGCAGGGGTAGAGGAACTATAAGGCAGGGACATCCCCAGGGCCTCAATGGCGCAGGCCATAGTATTGGCGGTATACATGCCCCCACAGGCACCGGCGCCGGGACAAGATTTGCGCACGATATCCTGACGGGCATCATCATCGATACTACCGGCAATAAATTCCCCATAGCTTTGAAACGCGGAAACGATGTCCAGGGCCTGATCACCCCGATGACCCGGTTTAATGGTGCCGCCATAGACCATCAATGCGGGTCGATTGAGACGCCCCATGGCGATCAAACACCCAGGCATATTTTTGTCACACCCGGGGATGGAAATATTGGCGTCATACCACTGGGCCCCCATTACCGTCTCAATGGAATCTGCAATGAGATCCCGCGACTGTAGAGAATAACTCATCCCGGAGGTTCCCATGGAGATCCCATCGGACACCCCCACAGTATTGAAACGCATACCCACTAACCCGGCCTGCTGTACCCCTTGCTTGACCTTAACGGCGAGATCATTCAAATGCATGTTGCAGGTATTACCCTCCCACCACATGCTGGCGATCCCCACCTCGGCCTTGGTCATATCCTCGTCGCTCAGGCCGGTACCGTAGAGCATGGCCTGGGACGCCCCTTGGGACTTGGGTTCGGTAACCCGGGAACTGATTCGGTTAAGCTTGTGGGACATCAATCTCTCCAATAAACACTGCGTGAAAACAGGCCCCCAGCCTGAACGTTGTTTACGTCAGGGCAGACCTCGGTGCCCGTAGTGTGCAACCGCACACGGAAGGGTATGCAGAACGGGGGATTTTACCGTACAGCGCCCCATAACCCCACTGACCATTTAACTCCCTGCTACAGATGGAGAAAATAAGACTGTCCAAAGTCATGGCCCAACGCGGCCTGTGCTCCAGGCGAGAAGCGGATGCCTGCATCGAAAAGGGCTGGGTACTGGTGGACAGGCAACGGAACAATACCCTGGGCACCAAGATCGACCCGAGACAGGCAATTGCCCTGGACAAGCGCGCCAGCACAGGCTCATCATTTCTCGACATCCCGTTCCAGTAATCTCTGCCGCTCCAGATAACGACCCATACACTAGGCAAAAAGCAAGAAGACACGACATTCCAGGCTCTCCGGAATTACCCTAACATACTGCCAGAGCACTAAAAAACTTTAGGAAATTCTGATCAATTGAACTTGAACCGCCAAGATGCCAAGTATTTTCTTTATAAAATCAACAATCTATTAGCTTGGCGCCTTGGCGGTTGAGCGTATTATTCAGAGGTTCCTTTAAAATTAAACTAGAAATGCTTACCAGATAGTGCCTCAGACACCAGTCGAGCAACCCTGAAAAGGGTTTCCTGATTGGCCTCGGGCTACTCGGATTGTGATCAACAAAAAACCTTTTTTCTCCCGTTTATATCATGCCATAGGAAATATTCGCTTAATGTTAAAGTTTTTTAGTGCTCTGACGTTATATTTAGGGAGTTATTCCGGTAGGAACCAAACGTAATGCCCAGCGTCCTTTTGGGTTATCGATGCGGGTAAATTAGGGTGAATTTAGAAAGAAAGACAGAAATAATAGATAGGTTGAGGCGTCAGGGACAGAGTTCCAAAGGGCGGAGAATCAAAATAATGCGCTCAATGTCAGGGAAAGGATTCATGTGCCCACCACGCCCAATCTCATTTTCTCGAATTAAATAATTATATGACTGGGGCTCTGGCCTGATTATGGTCTATGGCGCGGAAATCTGTCTCTTCCTGTTTTTAATCTCAAGCTGGATGCTTAATTATCGAAGGAATGCAGCAATAAACAGAGGTATTTCATATGAACATCAAGATCAAACTCATTACCGCTTCGTTGGCGCTGGCCATCATGCCGCTGGTCACCGCCACTCTGATTTTGGAAGATATGTCGACCACCACTGCCAGCGAGGCGCTGGAGAGCGCTGTTGAGAACCAACTCATCTCCATTCGTGACACCAAGAAGGTACAGATCGAGGATTACTTTAATACCATCCGTAACCAGGTGCTGACCTTCTCCAATGATCGTATGGTGATCGACGCCATGCGTCAGTTCAAGGCAAGCTTTAAAAAAGTGACGGTAGATGGAATGGCGGGCAAATCAATCGATAAAATGCGCACTGCCGTGGCCAGTTACTACGTCAATGATTTCGGCAACGAATATAAAAACCAGAACGCCGGCAAAATAATCGATACCCGTTCAATCGTTAATCAGCTAGATGCCGAATCGGTGGTGCTGCAATACCACTACATCAAGGCCAACGCAAATCCCCTGGGGAACAAACACAAACTGAATGGCGCCAAGGATGGATCGAAGTACAGTTGGTTACACAAAAAGTACCACCCCCACATTCGTGACTTCCTGGAGAAATTTGAGTACTACGACATCTTCCTGGTTGACCCGGAGAGCGGCGATATTGTCTATTCTGTCTTTAAGGAGCTGGACTACACTACTTCGATGATCAACGGCCCTTACGCCAATACTGGTATCGGTGAGGCCTTTCGCGCCGCCAACCGAATGAACAGAGCCGATGCTGTGGCACTGATCGACTTCAAACCCTACATGCCATCCTATGACGGTGCTGCCTCGTTTATCGCCTCTCCGATTTTTGATGGCAACGAAAAAGTTGGCGTGCTTATCTTCCAGATGCCCATTGGCAGGATCAATGCCATCATGACCAGTAACAAAAAATGGAAGGAGATCGGTCTAGGTGATTCTGGCGAGACTTATATTGTTGGTCCCGATATGAAGGCTCGCAGCATGAGCCGTTTTCTCATCGAAGACATGAAGGAATACATAAAACTGATGAAAGGGGTCGGCACTCCCACGGATGTTATCGCCGAAATGAAAGCCAAAAACAGCAATATCGGCCTGCAAGTCATCGAAACCCAAGGCGCCCGGGAGGCCATTGGCGGCAAGAAAGGTTTTGATATCTTCCCCGATTATCGCAAAATCAATGTCCTTTCTGCCTATACCCCACTTAATATCCCTGACCTGAACTGGGCCCTGATAAGTGAAATTGACGAAGAAGAGGCCTTCTCCGCAGTAGAGGTAATGGACAACAAAATCAAGATCACCGCCATTATCATGTTTGTCATAATCACTGTGCTGGCGGTGGGCGTCGGACTCTTCTTCGCCTTCTCCATTACCCGGCCAATCCTGCGCCTGAGCAAGACCATGGAGCATGCTGAAGCTAATAACGATCTCACTTTGCGCTCCGATGTTTGCTCCAGAGATGAGATCGGCACCATGGCCAATGTTTTTAACTCTATGATGGAAAAATTCAAGACTCTCAACCAGCAAGTCAGTGGTACCAGCAGCCAGTTGGCTGCAGCCTCTGAAGAACTCTCAGCCATTACCGAACAAAGCAGCCAGAGTATCTACGAACAACAATCGCAGACAGAACAGGTGGCTATAGCGATGAACGAGATGAGCGCTACAGTGCAGGAAGTGGGCAATAATATCACCAACACGGCTCAAGCCGCTGAGGAAGCCAACAAAGAAACGGCCGAGGGACACAAGATAGTGGAGGATGCCATACGGGCCGTTCAGCAACTTGCCGGGCAGATTGAAAGTGCCGCCGGTGTTATCCAGCAGCTGGAACAGGACAGCGAAAATATTAGCACGGTACTGGATGTGATCAAGGGTGTGGCCGAACAGACCAACCTGCTGGCATTGAATGCCGCGATTGAGGCCGCCCGTGCTGGTGAGCAGGGCCGAGGCTTTGCGGTGGTGGCCGATGAGGTGCGCACTCTGGCTGGACGGACGCAGCAATCCACCGAGGAGATCAATCAGGTGATTGAAAAACTCCAGGCCGGTTCGCGCAAGGCAGTGGAAGTCATGAGCAAGAGCAGTGAAGAAGCCCAGTCCGTAGTTGAACAGGCTACTAAAGCAGGCACATCATTATCAGCCATTTCCACGGCAGTGGAATGCATTAAGGATATGAGCACCCAGATCGCTAGCGCGGCGGAAGAGCAAAGTGCCACAGCGGAGGAGATCAATCGCAACATAACGAGCATCACTGAAATAGCCCATGAGACCTCCACTGGAGCACAACAGACGGCCTCTGCCAGTGAAGATCTGGCACGGTTAGGTGCCGAGCTACAGGGATTGGTGGGGCAGTTCAAGGTTTGAGGAATAACCCTGTTACGGAGAAAGGATTATTTGTAGGACACGGGTTCCCTGATAGCGGGTATCACCTTGCCGTTCATGAGCACGGCAAGATAATGTGTATCTAATGTTCCATTAGTGACATTTTTCATCTGCACAAGATAATACCAGCGGTTTTGTTTTTCATGATGAAGTATGGGTTTTAATTCAAACCCACTGATAGTTGCATTTGCATACTCCGGATTAGCTTTATTCCATATTTTTATGTCTTTAATAAGGTTTTTTAAACTAAGTGGGGGGGCGCCTTCGGATGGTTGCCAGCTTGGTGTATTACGGATATCACTCTCGTTAACATAGATCACCACTTTAGCATCATCGAATGATTCTATCAGCACCAGTGGAAACTGAGTGGCAAAGACATTCTGGGTAATAAGAAAAACAAGCCCAACCATCCATTTTGATAACATATCATTTCTCCAAAATCGGAAAATGGAATGAGGACCAAACTTTACGCTCAGGATTCGGCTTTGTCACCACAAAGATTCTACTCCTTCTATACGCTGTTCAAGCATCTCAAGCAACCAGCCATGATTCATGCACTCGAAGAAGCCTCGCATGTCAGCTTCAACTTCTTATATTGATCCCTTTGATCTATACAGCACAGCGCCCGGGCTCGGGACTTGCGGGCCCTGACGTTAGCCCAAGAAATACAATAATTTGCTACAATACCCGAAGAAATCGAGGTTATTAAACATAAGAAAAGTTGAAGAAACCGAACAAGACATTGAAAAACTTAGCAAAAGTAAACTGAAAAGCTTTCGGAAATGGCTTGTTGAATATGACGCCGAAGCTTGGGATGGACAATCTCAAGTTGATGTTGAGGCAGGCAACCTTGATGATTTTGCTGACGAAATAATTAGGGAGTATCACGCGGGTAAAGCAAACGAGCTTTGAAACATTTTGCTTCGCCAAGATTTTGGGGATACTATCATTCCCTTCCTCGGCCTATTCAGTCATTGGCTGACAAAAACTTCGAACTTCTTAAAAAAACCCAAAACACCCATCCCTCCATGATTACAATAAACTCCTGGACTAACAAGCGAAGCCAGCGGTTGACAAAAGTGTCGCGATTTTTGCTACCGCAAAAATACTCGCCACTTTGGTCAACCGCTGATGCTTGTCGTTGAGACTGTAGAAATGGAGAAAATTCGACTCTCCAAGCTCATGGCCCAGCGCGGCCTGTGCTCCCGGCGAGAGGCGGATGCCTACATCGAAAAGGGTTGGGTGCGGGTAGACGGACAACGGATCAATACCCTGGGAACCAAGATCGACCCGAGCCAGGCAATTGCCCTGGACAAACGCGCCAGCTCTCGCCAGGACAAACTCATCACCATTTTACTCAACAAGCCGGTAGGTTATGTATCGGGACAACCGGAGGATGACCATCTTGAAGCCGTGTCCCTGATCAACAAAGAAAACCGCTATGCCTATGACACCTCCAAAAGACCGTTTCAGCCCGTTTTCCGGCGTGGTCTGGCCCCTGCAGGTCGACTGGATATCGACTCCCAAGGCCTGCTGATCCTCACCGCCGATGGCCGCATCGCCCGGCGTCTCATCGGCAACGATGCCGAAGTAGAAAAAGAATACTTGGTACGGGTCACGGGAAACGTGACCAATGAAAAGCTGGAACGGCTACGTCATGGCCTGTCCCTGGATGACCGCCCCCTCAAACCCGCCCAGGTGCAGCGCCAGAATCAGGATCAGCTCAAGTTCATTCTGGTGGAAGGCCGTAAGCGCCAAATCCGGCGCATGTGTGAACTGGTAGGGCTTGAGGCCACCGGCCTCAAACGGGTCCGCATCGGTGAGGTCAAACTGGGCCGACTGCCCGAAGGTCAATGGCGATTGCTTGGCGACAAGGAACATTTTTAATTCGAAGTGAAGGTCAATAACCAGTATCATGGAACCCGTGACACCCCACCCCGCCAAGACCTCGCCACACCTTGTATAAACTCATCCGCCCATTCCTGTTTCTGCTTGACCCAGAAGTCAGTCACGTCCTGTCTTTGTATGCTTTGTCCATGCTCACCCGGGTCCCAGGGGGCGCGCCGCTCCTAAGAAGACTCACCGGCAATCGAGTCCCGGTGATACCCACTGAAGCCATGGGCCTGCACTTTAGCAATCCCATCGGTCTCGCCGCCGGCCTGGACAAAGACGCCGCCTGTTCCGGTCCTCTGTCAGATCTGGGCTTTGGATTTCTGGAACTTGGCACCGTCACCCCCCAAGCTCAAAACGGTAACGAAAGACCCAGGCTTTTCCGTCTAACCGCACACGAGGCCATCATCAATCGCATGGGCTTTAACAGCGCCGGTGTCAGAACCTTCACCCAAAACCTGGAAGCCACAGGTCCCCTGCCGATCCCGGTGGGCATTAATCTCGGCAAGAATGCCGCCACGCCCATCGATAAGGCGCTGGATGATTATGTGGCGGGTATGAAATCAGTCTACAACCTCGCCGACTACATCACCATCAACATCTCGTCGCCAAATACCCAAGACCTGCGCAATCTCCAAGGCGAGGACAACCTGGAACGATTGCTATCTGGTCTCAAACAAGAACAAACTATCCTCGCCAGACAACATCACCGGGACGTGCCCTTGGTATTAAAGATTGCGCCCGACCTCCCGACCGATGAAATCACGACCATTGCCAATAGCATTCTTAAACATCAGCTTGATGGCATCATTGCCACCAACACTACTACCGCGAGACCAGGACTGGATAATTTGATGTCGGTAAAGGAGTCTGGGGGGCTAAGCGGCAGACCCTTAAAAAACTCCTCTACTGCTGTGATCAAGACACTGTTTAATACCCTAAAGGGCCAAGTACCCATCATCGGCGTCGGCGGAATCAGCACTGCGGAGGATGCCTGGGAAAAGTTAATTGCCGGCGCCGACCTATTACAAATCTATTCGGCGTTCATTTACCAAGGTCCCAAGGTCATCAGACAAATCGCTGTGGGCCTGGAAAGAAAAATACGTCAACTAAATTGCGATACCCTAACTGAGGCCGTACACAAAGCACGGGGACAGCCCCACTAACATAAACCGGGGACAGTGTATTTAATTGATATACCGGGATGATGCCCTCGTATAACGCAGAAGTGGGGGCCTATGTCGAGACGGGGTCAAAATTAAATATACTGTCCCCGGAATCACGAAGTACAAATTATAACTTATGCCACCATATTGAACGATTGTTGGCGGGCATGGACTGATCCCCCACCAATTTTAAACCAGACGTTTTGGCCAAGGCATCCACGGCACCAATGTCGCGTATTCCACTGCGGGGGTCACGCTCCTTTAGCCACAGGTCGAATTTCTCATTACTGGGTTCCAGCGGTCGATCGCTATAGCGATAGGGTCCATACACGTAGAGAAAGCCACCCTGATTTAACACCCGGGCCACCCCGGCAAACAAATGCTCCACGGCCTTCCAGGGCACAATGTGGATGGTGTTGATGCAGACAATATGGTCGACTTGTTCCACCGGCCAATGGGTATCAAATAGATCGAGCCCCACCGGGGCCTGCAAATTGTCATGGTCTGCCTCATCGCGCCAGGCAGTAATACTGTCAAGTTGGTCTGGGACATCGGAGGGTATCCAGGATAGATGGGGTAATCCTCGGGAAAAATACACGGCGTGTTGGCCCGTACCACTGCCAATCTCCAGAACCTTACCGGGATGAATGAAGATGCTCTTAAGGACAGACAGGATGTGCTCGCTATTGCGATCACAGGCAGGGGTATATTGTTTCATATGGGCACTTCTATTAATCCCCTCTCCCTTCGGGAGAGGGCTAGGGTGAGGGGAGCAAATAAAGCTAAGATACTGATTTTATTATCCCCTCATCCCAACCTTCTCCCGGAGGGAGAAGGAGTTATCAATTAATAGAAGTGCCCATATGAACATTATGAATTGTTTTATTATGAACGGAATACCATAACAGATTAGGAGATTAGGCCCATGCCTTACCTAAAGATTCAAACCAATTTACCCCACGATGACAACACCCGCCAAAACTTTTTGAAAAAAGCCTCTGCGGCAGTGGCATCTGAACTGGGCAAACCCGAGAGCTATGTCATGGTGGCCTTCGACCCGGTTATCCCCATGATGTTTGCCGGTAAAGATGCACCCTGCGCCTTCATGGAACTCAAATCCATTGGATTACCGGAAAGCAAGACTACGGCCTTGTCCAAATCCTTGTGCAACCTGATCGAAAGCGAACTGGGTATCCCCAGCGCGCGCAGCTATATTGAATTTAGTGACGCGCCACGGGCCATGTGGGGTTGGGATCGAAAAACGTTCTAGGGCATCGATTCCAACCGCCAACTCGTCGATGAAGACCCCCGGCACATACCGTAACGAAACGGCGGCACCCGGCCAACCAGACTAAAATGCAAATCTGAGAACCAGACGCAAAGCTTGGATTGGCTTCGATCAATTTTATACAACACTGGGAACATGGCGAAGCGCCGAAACGGGGCAAAGGCCGGGTGTCTCCAGGCCGCTTGAGCAAGAACGATATCTTTCGGTTTTTTCCCAAAGCGAGTGTATTGCTGCCATTGCATATGGGTAACGGGTAAATATGAGGCACGCAAGTTCGCAAAAAATCCCGATTCCCCGGCAGGCAGGATCATTGGTCTTTCGCGCACCAGGTTTACTCGGGCTGCGTAATAGCTGTCCTGGTAAAGCACCATTACTTTCCAGTTAAAGGGTGACAGGGGTTGGGGCATAGTATAGGCCGTGGCCCCCACAAGACCTTGGGCATAAATGTAGTCTTGCCCAAGACCCATGGCACGGTGATGCTGAGTGGCCTGAAAACCCACATAGGCCGCCAATGCGCTCAATCCTGCTTTATGGCCATGGGAGAATGGGGTGCAGCCATACGAGCCAGCAGAGCCCCACTCAAGGCATGGGTCAGGGTGTCCACCCTTATCCGGCTCGATTTGAGTCTACGGATTCATATGCCATACAACAAACAAAATCCCCGCCCGAGGCCCATGGATTAACGGGGCCTACAAAATCAACTATAGACTTGTGCTATCAGCAACTATCAGTGCTGATGAGCTTTCTCTGCCTTCGCCAATGTCACTGGACCACGGAGCCAGGTCCCATCCTGCTGCAGGCAGGCCGTACCATAGGCAGCCACCTTTTTTCCACCCACGACAACCTTGGTTTGATACTCCCGTTCTTGCAAGCACTCTGCCCGGGAATAACGGGTTTGTGAGCTCACTTCTGCCGCATGACTGTGATTGTCACTGGCATTATATCTACTACTACTACTACTACTACTACTACTACTACTACTGCCGACGGCATATCCCAAGAGAGAACCAAAACCCAGTCCAAAGGCCAGATCCCCGCCATAGTAACCATAGTCACCGTAGTAACCATAGCCACCGTGACCTCCGTAGCCATGGCCTCCGTAGCCATAACCACCGTGACCGCCATAACCGTGGCCACCTCCGCCATAACCGTGGCCACCTCCGCCATAACCGTGGCCACCTCCGCCATAACCGTGGCCACCTCCGCC
>DRJZ01000084.1 GCA_011052015.1 Acidiferrobacteraceae bacterium
CGAACGAACGCGTCTTCACCCTCCTTCATGCTGATGGAGTTGACAATACCTTTGCCCTGTATGCATTTGAGCCCCGCCTCAATGATGGGCCACTTGGAGGAGTCGATCATCACCGGTACTCGGGAGATATCCGGTTCACCGGCGATCAGGTTTAAAAATTTCACCATGGCATGGGTGCCATCCAACATGCCTTCGTCCATGTTGATATCGATGGCCTGGGCGCCGCTATCGACTTGTTGCCGGGCCACACTCAGGGCGGCGTCATAGTCGTCATTGAGTATCAATTTTTTAAAGCGGGCCGAGCCGGTAACATTGGTGCGTTCACCGACGTTTACGAACAGTGAACCCTCTCGAATATTTAAAGGTTCAAGCCCCGCAAGACGGCAGGTGGTGTCGTGTTGCGGAATCCGGCGCGGTGGGTACTGGCTGACGGCTTCGGCAAGGGCCTTGATATGCTCGGGTGTGGTTCCACAACAGCCACCTACGATATTAAGGTATCCACTTTTTGCCCAGTCACCGATCTCTTTCGCCATCGCCTCCGGAGATTCATCGTATTCACCGAATTCGTTGGGCAGTCCTGCATTGGGGTGGGTGTTGATGGCACAGTCGGCGATGCCGGACAGCTCGTCAATGTGTTGGCGTAGTTCCTTTGCACCCAGGGCGCAATTGAAACCCAGGGAGATGGGGTTGGCGTGACGCAACGAATTGAAGAAGGCCTCTACGGTCTGGCCGGACAGGGTACGGCCACTGGCGTCGGTAATGGTGCCGGAGATCATCACCGGCAGACGGCAATTGTGTTCTTCAAAGTAATGTTCAACCGCAAATACCGCTGCCTTGGCATTGAGGGTATCGAAGATGGTCTCTATCAACAATATATCAGTGCCACCCTCTACCAGACCTCGGGTGGCCTCGATGTAGGCCTCCACCAACTGATCGAAATTGATATTGCGAAACTCCGGCCTGTTTACATCTGGCGACAGTGAAGCGGTACGATTGGTGGGTCCGAGCACACCGGCCACAAAGCGAGGTTTGGCGGGGGTGGTCAGGGCGTCGGCCGCCTGTCTTGCCAGACGGGTGGCTTCCAGGTTCAACTCATAGACCAGTGCTTCCATGTTGTAGTCCGCCATGGACACGGATGTCGCATTGAAGGTGTTGGTCTCGACGATGTCCGCACCGGCCTGAAGATAGGCGCTATGGATGTCCAGAATAATCTCAGGCTGGGTGATGGATAACAGGTCGTTATTACCCTTGAGGTCACTTGCCCAATCCCGGAACCGTTCCCCCCGGTACCCGGCCTCGTCCAGTTTGTGGCGCTGGATCATGGTGCCCATGGCACCATCCAGAATTAAAATGCGTTCCTTGAGGGCCTGTTTAAACAGGGCGATACGCTTGTTTCGGGATGTGTTGTTCATTTGTTCAGTTATGGTAGTGTTCTAAGTGTTGCCGCAGAGGAATAGTGGAGGCAGAGCTTAGGCCGCAACACTTTCACGTGAGCACCTCTAGTAGCGCCCTCTCCCTCCGGGAGAGGGAAGGGGTGAGGGAACCAAACAGATAGTGTGTTGATATTAATATTCCCTCATCCTCACCTTCTCCCGGAGGGAGAAGGGATTAAAAACAATTGAAGCATCTTTCATAATTGAAATAAACGCGAGCGCGCTGGCGTTTTTAAGATATAAATTGTGTGCCTAAGTAAATATCCTTTAAGAAAGTCCAAGACGCTTCCAGATTTCAGTGCTGGGCTCGCTGCGATTCATCGCATAGAAGTGCAGGCCCGGCGCACCGCCGTCGAGCAGTTTTTCACACAGACCGGTGGTGACATCCATGCCGAAGGCCCGCAAGGAATCCATGTCATCACCAAAACCCTCAAGGCGTTGGCGTATCCAGCGCGGTATCTCGGCGCCGCAGGCATCGGAGAACCGTGTCAGTTGGGTGCAATTGGTAATTGGCATGATCCCCGGCACGATGGGCAGGGCCAGGCCCATTTTTTCGCAGGACTCGACGAAAGAAAAATAGGCATCCGGATTGTAAAAGTACTGAGTCAATGCGGCGTTGGCGCCGGCCTCGACCTTACGTTTAAAGTATTCCAGATCCGACTGGGCACTGGCAGCCTGGGGGTGAAACTCGGGATAGGCCGCCACTTCGATGTGAAAGTGATCGCCGGTCTCGGTGCGGATAAAGGCCACCAACTCGCTGGCGTACTGGAATTCTCCCGGTGTGCCCCCCATGCCCGATGGGATGTCACCGCGCAAGGTCACCAGGTGTTTGATCCCCAACGCTTGATACTTGCTCAGTAGCTTCCGAACACTGTCTTTAGAAGAGGCGATACAAGAAATATGGGGTGCCGCTTGGTGACCTGCCTGCTGAATGGCCTTGACCGCGTCATAGGTACGGTCGCGGGTTGACCCCCCGGCACCAAAGGTCACCGAAAAAAATTTGGGTTTGAGCGCCGCCAGTTTTTCACGAGTCGCATTGAGTTTTTCCACCCCATCATCAGTCTTGGGGGGGAAGAACTCGAAACTGAACACCTTGTCGTAATGTCCTTGTGATTTCATTGTCTGTTTTGATAATGGCAAGTGGAGTGGCGCCGCAGGCGGTCAAGTGAGAAGGCGCGAGAGTCGAGGGACGCGAATCGAAAAATAGCTTAAAAATCCTCGTACCTCATGTCTCGTCCCTCGAACCTGTATTAGTACCGGTAATGCTCAGGCTTGTAGGGGCCTTCCACTTTCACACCGATATAGTCGGCCTGTTCCTTAGAGAGCTGAGTAAGCCTGGCACCGAGTTTACCCAGATGCAGGTGGGCCACCTTTTCATCAAGGTGTTTGGGTAGCACATAGACTTCTTTCTTATAGTCATCCGGCTTACAGAATAGTTCTATCTGGGCCATCACCTGATTGGTAAAGGAGTTGGACATGACAAAGCTGGGGTGGCCGGTGGCACAGCCCAGGTTCACCAAACGACCCTTGGCGAGCAATATAATACGGTTACCGTTGGGCAGAATGATGTGATCCACCTGGGGCTTGATCTCTTCCCATTCATACTTTTCCATGGAGGCGATGTTGATCTCGGAATCAAAGTGGCCGATGTTGCAGACAATGGCTTGGTTCTTCATGCGCACCATATGGTCATGGGTGATGATGTCGAAATTACCGGTAGCGGTGACAAAGATATTGGCCTGGTCGGCGGCATCCTCCATGGTGACGACGCGATAACCTTCCATAGTGGCCTGTAGGGCGCAAATGGGATCGATCTCCGTGACCCAAACTGTAGCACCCAGTCCACGCAGGGATTGGGCACAACCTTTACCCACATCACCGTAGCCACAGACGACAGCGATCTTACCGGCGATCATCACATCGGTGGCGCGCTTGATGCCATCGACCAGGGATTCACGGCAGCCATAGAGGTTATCGAATTTGGATTTGGTCACCGAGTCGTTGACGTTCATGGCCGGGAATAGCAATTCACCGGATGCCTGCATTTCATAGAGGCGATGCACGCCGGTGGTGGTCTCTTCGGTGACACCCTGAATCCTGCCCGCGATCTGGGTCCATTTGTCTTTAGACTCGGCCACGCTCTTTTTGAGCAGGTCAATAAAAACATGCCACTCTTCGCTGTCGCTGTCCTTGGCGTCAGGTACGGTACCGGCGGCTTCGTACTCAAGGCCCTTGTGTACCAACATGGTGGCATCGCCACCGTCGTCCAGGATCATGTTCGGTCCCTTAGCGTCGGGCCAGGTGAGGGCCTGGTCGGTGCACCACCAATACTCTTCCAGGGTCTCGCCCTTCCAGGCATAGACCGGGATACTGTCGGCGGCAATGGCGGCCGCAGCGTGGTCCTGGGTGGAAAAGATATTACAGGATGCCCAGCGTACTTCGGCGCCGAGGTCGACCAGGGTCTCAATGAGTACCGCAGTTTGGATAGTCATGTGCAGACTGCCGGTGATGCGCGCACCCTTTAGGGGTTGCTGGCTTTTGTACTCTTCGCGGATCGCCATCAGGCCGGGCATTTCGCTCTCGGCGATGGTGATTTCCTTGCGACCCCAGTCAGCGAGTCCGAGGTCGGCGACCTTGTAGTCAGAAAAGTTATCGAGGTTTATTGCTGCGTCTCTACCCATTGGTTTAGCTCCCAAATAAGAAACGAGCGCCGTTGCATGTTTCGGTAGGTTTCCAAGCCTGGCCCGTCACCGGTATGAACTTGGGTGACGTGTCGCAACGCTCCTCGGAAACCCCGGTTGTCGCAGGGTGCGCGACTGGAAATTAAGAACTGACAGCAGCCTCCTGGGCACCGAGCCCTGCGGCATCGCGCAGGGTGTCCGCCTTGTCGGTGCGTTCCCAGCTAAATTCTGGCTCGGTACGACCAAAGTGGCCGTAGGCTGCGGTGTTGCGATAGATGGGGCGTAACAGGTCCAGGCTTTGGATAATGCCCTTGGGCCGCAGGTCAAAGTGTTCGCGGACCAGGTTTTCAATGTCGGCTTCGTCGATTACACCGGTGCCGAAGGTGTCGACCATGAGGGAAACCGGTTCGGCCACGCCGATGGCATAGGCCACCTGTACCTCACAGCGGTCCGCGAGACCGGCGGCGACGATATTTTTGGCAACATAACGCAGTGCATAGGCCGCCGAGCGGTCGACTTTTGAGGGATCCTTGCCGGAGAAAGCGCCACCACCATGGTGAGCAGCACCGCCATAGGTATCCACGATAATTTTACGACCGGTGAGACCACAGTCGCCCACGGGCCCACCGATAACAAAACGTCCGGTGGGGTTCACCAAAAAGCGCGTGTCTGCGGTCATCATGTGATCGGGGATGATCGGTTTGATAATTTCTTCGATCACCGCCTCTTGCAGCGACCCATACTCGATGTCTTCATTGTGTTGGGTGGACAGTACCACCGTATCAATAGCCACCGGCTTGCCGCCTTCGTAACGCACCGTGACCTGGGATTTGGCATCGGGGCGCAACCAGGGCAAGACGCCTTGT
Source organism: Acidiferrobacteraceae bacterium (assembly GCA_011052015.1). Lineage (GTDB taxonomy): Bacteria > Pseudomonadota > Gammaproteobacteria > HyVt-429 > HyVt-429 > HyVt-429. Next base: position 4,981 of record DRJZ01000084.1, read on the forward strand.
TTACGAATCTCAGCTTGGCGCTTTACCAACTGGTGGGCGTAGTGAATAGGGAAAGGCATCAACGTATCGGTCTCGTTACAGGCGTAACCGAACATCAGGCCCTGGTCGCCGGCGCCCTGATCCAGGTCCACACCCTCGCCTTCATTCACGCCTTGGGCGATGTCTACCGATTGTTTGTCCAGCGCCACCAGTACCGCACAACTGGCATAATCAAAACCCATGTCGGACGAATCGTATCCGATCTCTTTAATCACGTTGCGAACGACTTCGGTGTAATCCACGTTGGCGGTAGTGGTAATCTCACCGGACAGGACCACCATGCCGGTAGTAATCATCGTCTCGCAGGCCACCCGTGAAAGGGGGTCCTGGGTAAAGATGGCATCGACCACACCATCGGAAACTTGATCGGCGATTTTGTCGGGATGACCTTCCGAGACCGACTCGGAGGTAAAGAGATAGCTTTTGGCCATGGGTCTTCCTAAGTTGTTCAATTCATTCGACTAACAGGGGCGCGCAGTCTAGCAATTTTGAGCCACGGGCGCACCATTCCCATGATTTTATCCTGGAAAACGCCCAATTCAACGTATTGGGTGTATCAAGGGCATAATATGCCTGCTATGAACCATTCCGCCAACCCCCCCCGTTCCCTATTACGCCAGGTAGGGCGGGCCATCGCCGATTTCTCCATGATCCGGACCGGTGACCGCCTGTTGCTGGGCCTGTCCGGCGGCAAAGACTCCCTGTCCCTGTTACAGATATTAGTTCATTTTCAACGTCATGCCCCGGTGGATTTTGAACTACAGGTGGCTACCGTGGACCCCCAGATCGAGGGCTTTGATCCAGCGTCCCTAAAAGATTATATCTCGGGCCTGGGTCTGGGCTATCACTATGCCAGCGAGGCCATCGCCGAACGGGCCAAAGACCACATGGGCCGGGACTCGTTCTGCGCCTTTTGCTCGCGTATGCGCCGCGGCATCCTCTACCGCGTCGCCCGGGAGCAGGGTTGCAATGTGCTGGTGCTGGCCCAACATCTGGATGACCTGGCCGAGTCTTTTGTGATGAGCGCCTTTTACGCCGGTGACCTGCGCACCATGAAGGCACACTATGTTAATGATGCCGGTGACCTGCGCGTCATTCGTCCTTTGGTCTATGTGCGCGAGCGTCAAACCGCCGATTTTGCCAAGACAGCCGGATTACCGGTGATCGCCGATAATTGCCCCGCCTGTTTTCGTATGCCCACCAAACGACAATATACCAAAGAGCTACTTGCCGCCCAGGAACGCGACAATAAAAATCTGTTTCCTAGTTTATTGCATGCCATGCGACCGCTGATGGGTGAGGTGCCGGAAGATTTTTTAGCTCCGGTTAGGGAACACCTGGACGAAGTTGGGACCTGA
>DRJZ01000085.1 GCA_011052015.1 Acidiferrobacteraceae bacterium
GTAGCGGTCCTTGGAAAAAGGTGAGCCTACCCAGTCCCTAGGGCTTGTACAAGCGGGGCAATAAAAAACAAAAGCGGGGTCAGACCCGAATGGCATGTATCGCGCCTGAAAGGTGCTCCTACGGAGATAAAGAGCACCCTTGTATGTTTTAAAGCGTTTAAATCCAGTAGGAGCGGCATCTTGCCGCGAGGGGCATATCAATGCCTTTGACCTGACTCGGGATTTTAAGGTAAATTAGCCTAATTGTTAAAGTAATACATGAGATTTTAGACCGTAACTATGTATAAAACCGATACATTTTGCCGCGATCTCAAGCACTTAGGCCATGAAGGTCCAGGCAGGCTGCGCCTTTCCTGGCAAGCCCTTGGCCGTGTCATCGGCATCGTTACCACCACCACCGCCCTGTGGCTCACCAGTGCCACCATCGCCGCGATTGACCCAAGTCCCGCTGCCAGCGCCTGGGTCAACCCCACAATGAGTTGGGACCATCCTCAGGTCGAGGCCCATGAACACGCTACTGATGACACCACCACAGGCACCCCCATTCGGCTCCTGGCCCTGGAGGCCCCCAGGTCGCAGATTGATCCCACTGGGCTCAGTGAGTCTACCCCCTCAGCCTGGATTCGGCTCAAGGTCAAAAAAGGTGACTCCCTGGATCGAATCTTTAAACGTCACGGTCTCAACCCCCATCAGGCCAATACCCTGTCCGCACACACCCTGGGCCAAGCCTTCAATCGGCTCAAACCTGGCCAGCACATCTTAATACGTCGATCCAAAGACAAATTGTTAGCGCTCAGTTATCAACTCAATCTGACCGAACAACTGCGTGTCCAGCGCCAAACGAATAGCCCTGGAACGACTGGCGGCCTCACCATCTCACGGCAAACCCGCCAAATTGAGACCCGACTGCGTCATGTTTCCGGCGTCATACATAGTTCGTTGTTCGACGCTGGAATCAACGCTGGGGTATCGGATAGGCACATCCTCAAAATGGTGGATATTTTTGGATGGGACGTAGACTTTGCCCTGGATCTCCGGCGCGGCGATAGTTTTGCCCTGGTCCATGAAGAATACTACTACCAGGGCGAGAAGCTAAAAGACGGGGGCATCATCGCTGCCGAGTTTGTCAATCAAGGTCACATCTACCGGGCCATCCGGCACCGTACTACCTCTGGCCAGTACGACTACTACACTCCCGAGGGGGTGACCTTGAGGCGGACATTTCTACGCACGCCCGTGGCCTTTAATCATATTAGCTCCAAATTCAGCAAGGGTCGTTATCACCCTGTGCTAAAAAAATGGCGCGCCCACAAAGGTGTGGACTATGCGGCGCCCCGGGGGACCGCAGTACGCGCCACCGCCGATGGCAAGGTCTCGTTGAAAGGGCGCAAGGGCGGTTATGGCAAGACCATCATCCTTCGTCATGGCGGCACCTATAGCACCTTATACGCCCATTTACGGGGCTACAAGAAAGGGCTACACCGCGGACAAGTTGTCAAACAAGGCGACATCATCGGCTATGTAGGCAGTTCCGGTTTGGCCACCGGCCCCCACCTGCACTACGAATTTCGGGTCAACGGCAGACACAAAAATCCGCTGACCGTAAAACACCCCCACGCCGGCGCCCTGGCCGTAAATCAGCGTGACGACTTCCAAAAACAGGCGACGCTGTGGGAGACCCACCTCGATCTCATCAGCCGTAGCACGGCACCCATACAGGCCGCTCAGGCCAGTCCCGCTCGAAGGAAGGCCGACGGTTAAATAGAGATGCAAGATACAAAAAATAGAGCCGTGATTCCACTTGGCGGCCTTGGCGGTTGAGCGTATTATCCAGAAGCTCCTTAGTTCTTTCCTCTTGTATCTTGTAATAATGTATTATATTGGCTTAATGTCCGGCACCAGCGCCGACGGTATTGATGCTGCCCTGATGCAGATTGGCGACGGTGGTAAAGTAAATTTTCTGGCCGCCCGTGTACTCACCTACCCCACCCCCATCCGTGAAGCAGTATTGGCGTTTAAACACCCTGCGGATGATGAATTAGAACGGGCCGGTGTGCTCAACGTAGAGCTGGGCGAATTATTCGCCCAAGCGGCGTTGGAGCTACTTGAGCAGCAGGGCCTACCCGCCAATAAAATATCCGCTATCGGCAGTCATGGACAAACCCTACGGCACCAACCCACAGGCCCACACCCGTATTCGATTCAAATCGCTGACCCAGCAACTATTGTTGAACGTACTGGCATCACCACCGTCGCAAACTTCAGGACAAGAGATATCGCAGCGGGGGGCCAAGGCGCACCGTTGGCATCCGCATTTCATCGCGCCGCGTTTCACAACGCAAATCAAAATCGCGTCATCCTGAACATAGGGGGCATTGCCAATGTGACCTTCCTTCCGCATGATCCCGGTGATCCTGTGGTGGGTTTTGATACCGGCCCCGGAAACAACCTCATGGATGGATGGACCGAAAGACACAAAGGCCAGTGCTTTGATGTCAACGGTGAGTGGGCCCAACAGGGTGTGGTATCTACGGCATTACTTAAACGCCTGCTTGACCACCCCTATTTTCCCGAACACCCCCCCAAAACCACAGGACCAGAAGATTTCAATCTGCAGTGGCTAGACGGTGTTGTTGAGAAAACACCCTCAACGATTTGTGCTGAGGATGCTCAAGCCACGCTGCTGCAGCTCACTGCCTGTTCTATCTCCCAAACTATCAGCCAATACCTACCCAAGACTCAAGCTGTCTATGTCTGCGGCGGAGGCACGCATAACAAAACGCTCATGTCCACGCTGCAACAGAAATTGGGCGACACCCCCGTCGCCACCACCAGCAAACTAGGCATAGATCCAGATTGGGTCGAGGCCTGCGCCTTCGCCTGGATGGCCTGGCGTACACTAAACGGAAAATCAGGAAATATAACCAGCGTGACTGGTGCCCGGCACGAGGCGCCACTGGGTGCGATATGGATTAAATAAAGATACAAGAATTAAAAATAGACGATTTTCAGAGTCAACTCCGCAGGTATAGACACCTGGAGATTAACTTATCTTTCTTCGCGAACTCTCTACGTTAGAGGCGTCTTGGCGGCAAAAGTAATAATAAATTCTTGTATCTTGAAGCTTGTATCTATTTTTTTCTATCTCTTATCAATAGATACAAATTCTCGCAGCGGTTCACCTACATAGACCTGGGTGGGCCTGAAGATACGATTGTCCGCAAGCTGCTCACGCCAATGGGCCAGCCAGCCTGCGGCCCTGGACACTGCAAAGATGGAGGTAAATTGATCCAGGGGGATGCCCATCTCTGAGTACAGGATGCCCGAATAGTAGTCCACGTTGGCATAGACCCCCTTTTTCGCCAAGCGCTCTTCGGCAGCCACCTCCAGCGCCACCGCAGTGTCAAACAAGGGGCTGTTTTTACCGCCCTTGTGCTTGGCAAGCTTTTCCATTAACCCTTGTAATATGGGTGCGCGTGGGTCCCTTACCTTATACTCGCGGTGCCCCATTCCCCAAATCTTTTCCTTGTTGGCCAATTTTTCATCCAACCAGTCCTCGACCCGTTCTGGCGACCCGATCTCTTTGAGCATCTCCACCACCCGTTCGTTGGCGCCACCGTGCAACGGGCCAGACAGGGTACCAATGGCGGCGGCGATCACACCATAGGGGCTAGCCAGGGTCGACCCCGTCACCAAGGCAGCAAATGTTGAGGCATTGATGGTGTGCTCCGCGTGCAGCACCAAACAGGTATCCATGATCTTGGCAAGAAACGGATCGGGCTCTTTGCCGGTGAGCATGTATAGGAAATTTTCTGCATAATTAAGATCGTTTCGCGGTTCTACAGGGTCGTAACCACCACGAATCTGTTCCCACATCGCTACCAGAGTGGCCATGCGGGCAATGATCTTGACCGACATGTTGTGAACGTAATTGAGATCTTCACACAGATCCGAACCGGTCAGACACTCGTTTCCAGGGTAGAACATCCCCAGGCTGGCCACCGAAGACTGTAACATTTCCATGGGATGACCATTGGGCGGCATATAACGCATCATCTCGCGTATCTGAAACTTGACCCGATAGTTATCGCGCAGTTGCTGTTTAAATATCGCCAGTTCTTGTGAGTTAGGCAACTGCCCATCCAAGAGCAGCAAGGTAGTCTCTTCGAAGCCACTATGTTCGGCAAGCTCTTCAATAGCATAGCCTCGATAGGCCAGAATCCCCTTCTCACCATCAATGTCAGAGATATTGGATTTTGTAGCCGGAACCCCTTCAAGTCCGGGCAGATACTCACTCATCTAGTTAACCCCCACTGGGCTGCAACAAATTCAGGAATCCCCAAACGATAAGGAAACCGTTCCTGGAAACGGTTGACCTCCGTAGTCTAAAAGGGCACTTTAATATTGATACCCTCTCCCTCCGGGAGCACCCCAAGGCATAAAAGGGTGAGGGAATACAACAAGGATAAGTTATTGATTTTAATATCCCCTCATCCTAACCTTCTCCCGGAGGGAGAAGGTGTTATCAATTAATTATGAAGTGCCCTAAACAGAAAAGGAAGAACCGCAGCCACAAGTCGTCGCGGCATTAGGATTCGATATTGTAAAGCGAGAACCTTGAAGATCTTCCTTGTAGTCCACTTCCGCGCCAGCAAGATACTGAAAACTCATGGGATCAATTACCAACTCAACGCCGTCGTTTTCGACCACAGTATCACCCTCGCCATGCTCCTCATCAAAGGTAAAACCGTATTGAAACCCAGAACAGCCACCACCCATGACATAAACACGCAACCGTAACCCCGGCTTATCCTCTTCCTGAATCAAGACTTTCACTCGCGCCGCCGCCTGATCGGTAAAAACCAAAGGGGTATCTGAGGTACTATCGGTCATAACACACCTGAATTTACTTGATTTTTGAGATGTTTTCCTTAGGGGCTCCAATACCAGCACCCGGTGTAGCACCGATGGTCTTGAGGTGTGAGGAACCCGATCGGTCCTGATCACATACCAGATTACCATTGACCGACGCCCCTAGATCCATCTTCAGTTGGCGGTAATTCAGGTCACCGGAAATATTGGCCTTACTCTGCAACTCCACTGTATTGCTGGAGTTCAGGTTACCATTGACCACGCCATTGATGACCACATGGGAAACGTTCACGCTGCCATCGACCTGACCCTGATCACTGACCACGAGCATACTGCTCTTATCGTCTTTGGCGGTGACGTTACCCCTTACCTTGCCATCTATCCGCAGGCCTCCAGTAAACACAATATCCCCTTTAAGTTCGGTCTGGTGCCCAATCAAGGTGTCGATGGTGTCGCAGGGTTTCTCTTCTGTCTTTTTACCAAGCATCTTACAATCCTCTGGCGTCTTTCGGTTATTGTGTACGGACTTTATATAGGCACAAAAGCCAAGCCCAATACCCACTGTCCAACCCGGTCATGCACCTGGATTTAGGACAAAAACTGAGCATTTGCATTTTATTATAGCAGATCAGGTCAACGTCCACGGGAAGGATTCTTCCACCTTAGGCACGGCTTGGCCCCCAATGTAGACGCCAATTTGTACCTGTAGGGGCTTGAATCCACTCGGTAAAATCAGGATCCCCTCAATATTCTGAAAATAGCGAAAATTGACGCCCATAGGTGTATTTGCACCACGCTCGATCTTAATCGACTTCCGGACCCCATCTAACACCCCTAATACCGTAAACCCAACACGCCCGGTAACCATGCGCTTGTGATTAAAGGCCTGGATCAATACCAGCTTGTATCGGTATTGATCTCTTATGCCCGCCGATTCAATCCGTAGGTTTTGAATTTGTAGCCCCCGGGATTTGTTTCCCGGCGCGATAATATTGCGATAAAAATTGAGTTCCTCGCGCAGATCCGCAATCTTATGGGTAGAGGCCTCCAGGGAAATATCCACCTCCTTGTAAGCAGTGCTATCAATCTGCAGTTGGCGTTGAACCCGAGCAAGCAACTCCCGTTGTTGGGCATTGTCTGATTCCAGATCCCGAATACGCAGGTCCAGGGCGGCCTGCTCGCGCACCGATTGACTGCGGCTATATCCGGCTTGCTCAAGACCATACTGGTAGGATTGAGTGGCCAGCACATAGATCGTGACCAGGCCCAAAACTGCAAACAGGAGCTTCAAACGCAGAGGGGTAGGTTGTCGTACTACCAGCCGCTCGTTGGGCTGCGTGATCATGCGGGCGAGATTCTTGACCATCAGGCCACCACCAGGGTAGTAATGGCACGGCAAACTTTAAAGCTAGTGCGTAAACAGACAGGTAACACGGTCATTATGGAAAACCATCGTAGTGGCGCTGTGTGGGGCACGGGATTATACGATAGTGTTGGTGTCGGGCTAAAGCCCGACCTACAAACTGTAGGAGCCACAGACCAGACTGTAGGAGCGGCTTCCAGCCACAATACATTATGTATTGCGCACCCCGCGGCAAGATGCCGCTCCTATAGGGCGGGAGGTATCGGGCTCAACAGATGTAGGGGTGCATACGTTTAAGGCAATAACGGCGGCAGATTGAGCCCCGTGGATTCACTCAGACCATACATAACGTTCATGTTTTGTACCGCCTGTCCCGCAGCACCCTTCACTAAATTGTCGATAACCGACAACACTACCAGGATGTCTCCCCCTTCGGGTTGATGCATGGCGATACGGCAGGTGTTACTGCCACGTACAGACCGCGTTTCCGGATAACTACCGGCCCGCAGTACATCCACAAAGGGCTCGTCCTGATAATATTTTTCAAACAGGGCTTGAAAATCCTGCCCCGGCGCCCGGGTCTTTAACCGGCTATAAAGAGTTGCGTGAATACCCCGGATCATAGGGGCAAGATGGGGCACAAAGGTGAGGCCCACATTTTTACTGGCCACCTGATTGAGGCCCTGGCAAATCTCCGGCCCGTGCCGATGACCGGCCACCGCATAGGCCTTCATGGATTCGCTGGCCTCGCAGAATAGATTGGCCACGGTGGTGCCACGTCCCGCACCGCTGACCCCGGACTTGGCATCGGCAATGAGTGTCGTGGGGTCCACGATGTCCTGCACCAACACCGGCAGATACCCCAACTGAATGGCCGTGGGGTAACAGCCAGGGTTGGCAATAAGCTGGGCATTAGCTATCTGTTCCCGGTTCATCTCCGGCAGGCCATAGACCGCCTGATCGAGCAACTCCGGACAGGCATGTTCCATCCCATACCAGTGTTCCCAGGTCGATTGATCCTTGATCCGAAAATCGGCGGCCAGATCAATAAACCGCACCCCGGCTTCGAGTAGACCCGGTGCATAATGCATGGCTACCCCATTTGGGGTGGCGGCAAATACCAGATCACAGGCCTTCAGGGCAGCGCCATCGGGGGGGCTAAACTCCAGGTCCACGAACCCCCGCAGACTGGGGAACAACTCGGACACCCGACGCCCTGCCTCGCCCCGGGAGGTAATGAGATTCAGCTCTACCTGGGGATGCATCACCAACAGACGCAGCAATTCTACGCCGGTGTAGCCTGTGCCTCCTATGATGCCTACTTTGATCATTGATACAGAGTAAAGTGAAAAGAGGAAAGAAAAAGGAACCAATAATCCCGCCGCAAGCGGATGGGAATCGATCGAAAGAACAGTCTAAACCGCCAAGATGCCAAGAACGCCAAAAAATATGCCTGCCCACACTTTGGCGTTCTTGGCATCTTGGCGGTTCAATATTAATCACGGCAAGCTGTGGGGACACAACCCTCAGAAATTAAACATCTATGGAATCAGGCCAGTAATTTGCGCACCACTTACCCTATTGCCTTTTTCTCTTTATTTCTTTCCTCTTTTCTCTGTTATTGATTGATAAAAAAACGGGGCCCAAGAGCCCCGTTCCAAGACATCTAAAAAAGTGTTTCTTATTTTAGAAGTCGAAGCGCAGTCCAGCACCATACATGTCAGCTGAGTCAACGCCATCGACATCAACGTTGGCATAACCAGCATATATACGGGTCTTCTTGTTAAGGAAGTGGGTTATGCTGAGGGACACATGGTCTGCATCGGCATACCCGGTGTCGCCCTTAAACTGGCCCCAGTTAACAGCCAGCAGGTTGTTGCCGAACTTGTAGCTACCACCCAGCATGAGGAAATTACCCGTGCCTTGCGTGGCAAGCTTGTTGTTGTTGGCGCGGAAGGTGTCATGAATCTCCACATCCTCGTACTGACCGAAGACGGTAATAGCACCGGCCTTATAGCGGGCTGCAACCTTCTTGTTCTGGTCACCGCTGCTTTCCTTATTGTTCATCGCTCCTACGACTTCCAGCGGGCCGCCCTTCCACTGTACAGCGGCATGCCACTCACCGTCCTTACCACTAGCCTCGTCCAAACGAACCTGGCCTTCAAAGGTGAAACCACCCAAACCCTTCGGGGTCTTGTAGCCGATCAGGTCGTCACGGAAAGAGTTATGACCGAAAGAACCGCCAGACATGGCGCCGGCACGACGAGCTTGCAGGAAGGTGTTAGACACCGGATCCCAGGCCTTGGCGCCGTACTTTTTGTACGCACCGTGATCACGGCCCAGGGTAAGGGTACCGAAACCGCCCTTGAGCCCAATTTTCATGACACGACGCTCTTCACCGGTTTCGTTGGAAGACTTGTCGCCGCTGATGCCAGGACGCATGCTGAACTCAAAGTTGGCAAACACCTTCATGCCGTTGCCCAAGTCCTGAGAGGCCTTGATGCCCCAACGACTACGGTTGTTACGGTCACCCATGCTGACGCAATCGGTGCTACCGCAGTTAAGAGACTTAACGTCTGTTTGGGTGCTAACGATTTCAACCAGGGCCTTACCGTAAACCTTCACCTTAGCGGCTTGGGCAGACAGCATGGGCGCAGTGGCAAGCGTCGCACCAACAGCTACAGCTAGTAATTTTTTGTTCATTGATATCCTCCTGAGGGAGTTTTTGAACGTTAATGTTATGTTCACCCGAATTTAACTACCTTTTTATAAGGGTGTGCGTAACTAAATGCTCTGTTGCGCATGGCTATTTAACCCTCCTTTTTGCAAGAATGCAACTCTTTATGTGTATATTTACGACACTGCATAAAACTGTTGCGTTCTTACGACATCTATGTCGAAAACCTCGGCTTTACGGGCCAATATCCAGGGATAAACCCACCCTTAAGTGCTACTGTAGACTCTATTGAGTTGTTTTCAAGCCACAGGGACCCATTTGTGGACAAATTTGAATAGCCTGGTCAGGTATAAATGGCGCTTAACTTAAACTGGAAAGGTCCACCCGGTCATTTTATTCCGGCATTCTGGTGCAGGCCGGATATCCCAAAAGCGCCTATTCCACTTTAAGGGGGCGCACCGGTGGCTCTACAAACATAGAGCCACCAGGCCTGCTCTTAACCTATCTGTTTAATATACGTATGACCAATCGGCATCGTCCGGCATATGGCTGCCCGCGATCATTTCCAGCAGGTGCCCCATCACGCGGATATTTTTTGTTGTCTGCTCGGCAGATAAGGTCTTATTTTTCTTGGCAGCAGCGGCGTTTTCATTGTTTAAATGGCGCAAAATCTCCAGAGTGAGTTTGACATGCGCCAGTCTTGCCTTTTTGGCCTGCCCCCGGGTAATGTTTTTATCGCGCGATTTGGCAAACGCGGCCTGGCATTGTTTCAACTTCGCATCCACGTCAAATTGACCAGCATACAGTTGACTGCTTCCAAAGCTAAAAACACCTAAGACCACTGCTATAAACATCGTTTTTACAATAGACTTTGACATTAATCATCCTCCTGAAGGTTCAAAAATAGTTATTTTTTATAAGCGCGTACGGTCCGGCCACACGCCAACAGGGCGTGACCACAACAGAAGCGCCTAAATACACCCACAACGCACAGCAGGTGCCTTTAGTAGACGTTCCTTGTTGGGAAAATATTCCACTACAATACGACTATAAACTTCTTAACCGTCAGACCCTATTTTCCAACCCTGATCCGAATGGCCCTTTCTGAGGGGGCTTCTTTAAATTGGTAACCCCTTCTACCCCCACGACAGGTGATGCCCTGGGCAGCCTATGCCTTATGCCCTCAAAGATACTTCGGGCTAACCACCGCCCGGGTGCGGATACGATAGACCTTTTCCACGGGTTGCACCGCCACGATTCCATCCCCTGGGATACTGCCGTGGGCGGCCTCCATGATTCCCTCCACGATCTCATCCGCCCGCGCCCGACCAATGAAAGTCTCAATGCGCACGTGTTTGACCAGCCAATCCCGGGTATAAAAATTGGCATACTCCCCGTAGCCCTTGACCTGGGAGACGGTCACCCCCGAAACACCCATCTCTTGCAGCCGGGTCTCCACCGCCTCCAGCATTTCCTGGCGGATAATCGCAGTAATCTTTCTAAATTCCATAACGCTCTCCTTCAATAAACTAAAAAGTGCCTGCCATTGAACCGCCAAGTACGCCAGGTTTTTCTCATCAATATTCAATAGCCTTTATTCTTGGTGCTCTTGGCGCCTTGGCGGTTAAAAGGGTCAATCAAAACCCTTAACAGCGCTGTGTCTCTGTGGCAGGCGCCTGGTGGTATGGTTTAGCCACCGGACGCATCCCTGCACTCCTCGACCATCAAGGCCTATTAATGGCGCCTCTCCTTAAATTGAAGGATCAAACCGTAGATCACCGGCAATACCAACAAACACAGCAGGAGCGTCGTCAACATACCGCCAACCATCGGCGCGGCGATGCGTTGCATGACCGCCGAACCGGTCCCGCCACCCCACATGATGGGCAATAACCCCGCAATCACTGCGGCGGCGGTCATGGTGATCGGACGCACACGTTCGGACGTGCCCTTATGCACCGCCTCCATGATTTCCTCATCAGTCAGACGGGTCAATGCCGGTGTACCGTGATGGGGATGACGCAGGGTATCGGCCTGACCTTCCACGTGACTTATCTCCCCTGCGGCCTTGGCGTGGCGCTTTCGCTCCACCTCCTGATTGATGAAGGTCAACACCAGGACCCCGATCTCCGCCGCCACCCCCGCCAAGGCGATAAAACCAACGGCAACGGCAACGGAAATATTGAACCCATACCAGTACAACAGCCAAATCCCGCCGACCAGGGCAAAGGGGATGGACAACATCACCACCAACGGCGCCATAATGTTGCCAAAATTGAAATACAGCAACAGGAAAATGATCAGCAAGGTCAGGGGAATAACAATCCGCAACCGTTGTGCAGCCCGTTCCATGTACTCAAACTGGCCCGACCAAATCACGGTGTAGCCGGCCGGAATGTCCACCTGTTCCTGCAACACCTGCTTGGCCTTGGCGACAAAACCGCCGATATCCGAGCTCGTGATGTCCACATAAATCCAGGCATTGGGGCGGGCATTCTCGCTCTTAATCACCGGGGCGCCACGGCGCAGTTGCAGGTCCGCCACCAGGGACAGGGGAATTTGGGCCCCGGTCGGAGTGGGAATCAGCACCCGTTTGAGCCGCTCCGGGCTATCCCGCAATTCCCGCGGATAACGCAGGTTCACCGGATAGCGCTCCAGGCCTTCCACCGTCTGGGTGATCTTCATGCCGCCAATGGCGGTCTTGATCACGTCCTGCACATCACCCACGGTCAGGCCGTAGCGGGCGGCCGCCTCCCGGTTGATATCGAAATCCAGAAAGTAGCCCCCTACCGCCCGGTCGCCGAAGGCGGACAAGGTCTCGGGTATGGTCTTCATGGCCCGCTCAATGTCCTCGGAGACCCGCTGCAAGACCGTAAGGTCCGGTCCGGCCACCTTGATGCCGATAGGCGTCTTGATGCCAGTGGACAACATGTCGATACGGGTCTTGATCGGCAGGGTCCAGGCGTTTGATACCCCTGGGAACTTGATCGCACCATCCATTTCCGTCATCAACTCCTGGGTGGTCTTGTCCGGGTCCGGCCACTGATCCCGGGGCTTGAGACGGACAATGGTCTCCATCATGGATAGGGGCGCCGAATCGGTGGCGGACTCGGCGCGGCCCACCTTACCGAACACCGATAACGCCTCCGGGAAGGTCTTCAGGATTTTATCCGTCTGCTGCAACAGATCCTTGGCCTTGGTAATGGAAATACCCGGAAAGGTCGTCGGCATGTAAAGTATGTCACCCTCATCCAACGGTGGCATAAACTCACTACCCAACTGTGACAATGGATAGGCGGTCACCACCAGCAACCCCAATGCGACCAACAGGGTCAGGTTACGGCGGCGCATGCTAAAAGCCAGAGCGGGCGCATGTATAAAATGCAGGCCGCGGTTAATCGGATTCTTGGCTTCGGGCATGATCTTGCCGCGGATGAAGTAACCCATCAGCAACGGCACCAGAGTGATCGCCAGTATGGCGGAGGCCCCCATGGCGTAGGTGCTGGTAAAAGCCAGAGGCTTGAACAACCGTCCCTCCTGGGCCTGCAAGGTAAAGATGGCGAGGTAGGACACGGTAATGATCAGCAGCGAAAAGAACAGCGCCGGGCCCACCTCTTTGGCGGCATCGGTCGTCGCCCGCCAGCGTTCCTCCAGATTTAATTCCGAGCCTTTATCACGCACCGCATGCTCCAGGTGCTTGTGGGCGTTTTCAATCATGACGATGGCCCCGTCCACCATGGCGCCAATGGTGATGGCGATACCCCCCAGGGACATGATGTTGGCGTTGAGCCCCTGCCACTGCATGATGATAAATGCCATGAGAATACCGATGGGCAAGGTCACAATAGCCACCAGTGCCGAACGGGCATGCATCAGAAACAGGATGCAGATCAAACTGACCACCAGGAACTCCTCAAGCAACTTGCCCTGGAGGTTCTCCACCGCCCGCTCGATGAGATTACCGCGATCGTAGACCGGCACGATCTCCACCCCCTCTGGCAAACCCTTTTGCAGGTCCTTGAGTTTGGCGCGCACACCCTCGATAGTGGCCAGGGCATTTTCCCCGTAGCGCATGATGATCACGCCACCGGCTACTTCACCCTCGCCGTTCAGTTCCACCACCCCGCGGCGCAGCTCCGGACCAAACTGGATGTGGGCCACATCCCGCAGGCGGATGGGCGTGCCTTTCTTGTCCACACCCACCGGAATGCTTCTTAAATCATCCAGGGAACGGATGTAGCCCTTGCCGCGCACCATATATTCGGTCTCGGACATCTCCACCAGGCGTCCGCCCACGTCGTTATTGGACCGCTTGATGGCGTGCTTCACCTTGTTCAAAGAAATGTTGTAGGCCGCCAGGGCATTGGGGTCCACCTCCACCTGATATTGCTTCACATAGCCACCCATGGACGCCACCTCCGCCACCCCCGGCACGGTCTGCAGGGGATAGCGCAGGTACCAGTCCTGGAGCGAGCGCAACTTTGCCAGGTCGTTCTTGCCACTCTTGTCCACCAGGGCATACTCGTACACCCAGCCCACGCCGGTGGCATCCGGGCCCAGGGACGGTGTTATCCCCTGAGGCAGGCGCCCACTCACATAATTGAGATACTCCAGCACCCGCGAACGGGCCCAATACATGTCGGTACCGTCCTCGAAGATGATGTACACAAAAGACAGACCGAAAAAGGAATAGCCCCGCACGACACTGGCGTAGGGCACCGCCAACATGGCGGTGGTCAACGGGTAGGTCACCTGGTCCTCCACCACTTGTGGCGCCTGACCGGGAAATTCGGTGAACACAATCACCTGCACATCCGAGAGGTCGGGAATGGCGTCCAGGGGGGTGTTCTTCAGGGCCCACAGACCGGCCACCACCAGCAGGAAGGTGGCGACGAGGACCAGGAACTTGGCGCGCACAGAGGCGTCAATAATGGCCTTAATCATGCTTCATCTCCTTGTGGGCCGAGTGATCCTTCTTCTCGGCACCTTTGGCACCCGCCGGGGTCTTGCCCATATCCATGCCTTTCATATCGGCGCCTTTGGCACCCGCCGGAGCCTTGCCCATGTCCATGCCTTTCATATCGGCGCCTTTGGCACCCGCCGGGGTCTTGCCCATGTCCATACCCTGCATATCGGCGCCCTTGGCGCCCGCGTCCGGTGCAGCCTTAGAGGTGTCGCCATTATCCGTCTTGCCCGCCTCCAACATCTTTGCCGTGGCCTCGCGCAGCTTGGATTCGGAATCGATCAGGAACTGGGCCGAGGTCACCACCTCTTCCCCAGCCTTCACCCCCTCCAGAATCTGCGTAAAGCCATTGCTGGTGGTGCCCAGCTTGACCACGCGGGGCGCGAACTTGCCGGCGCCACGCACCACAAATACCTGTTCACGGATGCCTGAACGCACCACCGCCTCCGCCGGCACCACCAATGCATCCATTTGGCGTGACGCCTGGATATCCACATCGGCGAACATGTCCGGCTTTAGCGCCAGATCCGGGTTGTCGAACTCCAGCCGCACCTTAATCGTACGCGTCTTGGCCTCGGCATAGGGGTAAATGTATGTAATCTTGCCGCGAAACACCCGGCCGGGGATACCCACCAAACGCATGTCAGCCACATCGCCCACCTTCACCCAGGGCAGTTCCTGCTCATAAATATCGACGTACACCCAGACCTTGCTGAGATCGGCCAGCATATACAACTCGGTCTTGGGAGTGACGTATTCACCCCGGCGCGCCCCGACCTTCATAACAATACCGTCCGCCGCCGAGTGGATATGCAAATTCTTCTTGATCTTGCCGGTCTGCTCCAGCTCCCGGATCTGGTGGGCCGGCACATCCAGCAACTCGAGCCGTTCCCGCGAAGTATTCACAAGGTCCTCCGCGCCCTTACGAATATCCTCCATCGCGCTACCACTCAGAATGGCCCGGTTTTTCAGGGCCAACAAATATTCCTGCTGACTGGAAACCAGTTGTGGGGAATAGATACTCAGCAAGACATCGCCCTTCTTGACCGGTTGCCCGGTCTTGTCCACTTTCAATGCTTCGATCCAACCCATGGTCTTGGGATGCAGACGCGTCAGACGCTGCTCATCAAAGTCCACCCGGCCCACGGTGCGGATGGCGTGAGACATGATGCGCCGCTCGACACGGGCAGTGCGTACGCCGATATTCTGCACTGTAACGGGGTCTATCTTTACCGTACCGGAGGGTTCATCGCCACCGGCGTCGTTATCTGCGTACACGGGGACATAATCCATGCCCATGGCATCCTTGGCCGGCACCGGCGAAGTGACGGAGGGGTTCATGGGGCTACGATAAAACAGGATTTTTTTTGCCCCCGCCTGGTCCTTCGCCGTGGTCGTTGCCGTCGTGGACGACGGTGCCAACCAGTAACCACCGCCGACGCCAAGCACCAAGGCGAGGACAGCCACCAGGACAAGCGGCTTGTTAGCCGCAACGATATCAGTTGCTGTATTCATGAAGCATCTCCTTACCGACCGCCGCGTCTAGCTTTGCCAACGCCTGGTTGGCCGCACTGACGGCCTTCCAATAGAGGGTCTCATATTTGAATAGGGTGATCTGTGAGCGTACGAGGTTCAGAAAGTCAACCTTGTTGACCTGATACCCGGCAAGCATGGAATCCACGGTCTGCCGCGCCTGGGGGATAATGCCGTTTTCGAACAGTTCCACCTGATCGCGCGACTGGGTGTAGTCGGCGTTTGCCTGGGAGATTTCGGCCTGCACCTTCTCCCAACTGTAACGTAGAGCCAGTTCGCGGTTGGTCAGTTCATTAGTGCGCTGCACCACGCCCATGCGCTGCTTGCGCCAGGCATAAAGGGGCAGGGTCATGCTGAACATCACCGAGGCAAAATCTGCGCGGTTGGTGCCGTTAGGATTATAACCTTGCCGGTTCCCATAACTGGCGCCTAGCATAAAATCTGGTAAATAATTTTTTCTGGCCAGCTTAAGACGCTTGCGCGCCGCATCGACCTTCTGTTGGCGTGCCGCAAGCAACGGCCGCTCCCCATCCGCCAGCGCATGCATAGCCACCTCCGTGGGGACGGGTGGTAGATCGATTTTCACCTCATCCGGGAGTCTTAGGGCCTCACTGGTCGGACGGTTCATCAACGCGTTTAACCACGCTTCCTGTGTACGCCGCATACCGTTGAGTTCCAGCTCCTTATCCAATAGCTTGGATAGCTCCACTTGCGCCAACAGGACATCCTGTTGCAAACCCTGCCCCACCTTGTATTTGGTGCGGGCAATGTCCACAAATTGGCGCAACAGTTCCTGGTTGCGGTTGGTGATCTCCAGTGCCCGATCCAGGAAATACAACTGCCACCAGGTCTTTTTGACATTGCGAATCAGACCCAGCCGGGTTTCTTCCACATCCGCCGCTGCCGCCAGGGATTCATGCTTGGCCGCCGCCTCTTTCAGGCCCAGTTTACCGGGGAAAGGAAACATCTGACTCAATCCCACCTGCATCTGGGTCATGTTCTCCTGATCCAAATCGAAGGTGTCCGTAGGCACGTTCATAGCACCGAGATTTAAACGGGGATCGGGGAGAGACCCTACCTGGGATGGCACCGCAGCCATCGCCGATGCCCGTGCCCGCATCTTGGCCAAGCCTGGGTTGCCTTCGAGCGCCTTCTCGACTGCCTGTTCAAGGCCGAGGGATGCCGGTAGAAATAACGGTGCGGCTGGAGCAACAGCACTTTCTTGCGACGAAGGTTCAAGGGTCTGGGTGGCTGGACCTGATTTCTTGTCGACGTCCTCATCGGTCGCCCAACTGGCCAGCGGAACTGCCAACCAGAACAGGCAAACGAAAAGACGTTTTGGTAGTACTTGAAATGGGTAAGACATACTCGTTCTCCGTGTAACAATACCGCCAAAAAGACGGTAGTGTATAGCAGTGTAGATAGACTACAAGGAAGAACGAGGGATCAGATCAGCAGGACTCGGAATTTTAGAGCCGGTTGGGGGGGGATATAACCCGGTTGATAAAACCAAAATTTACTGACTGGCAATGACCATCGCCCTGTAACGGACCATGCAAGGGCTACCGGTATCCCGGTGGAGTCAAACCGGCTTGTGTCGATACCATCCTTCGCCGCGATATTGGCCACAACCCCAAAAGTTTGGCACATTTCCGGTGGGCAGACGGATGTGCCCATAGTAGGGGGACTGGCCCCACCGTCGAAATACACATTGGCCTGATCGAAAACACTATACCCCGGCACATGCTCTAACCCATCCGGCTGACCGGGCAATTCGACAGGCGCCCCCAGCGCGCAGGCCTGAAATACGAGCGTCAGCCAACTCAAGGTCAGCGCTGCAATCAGGCTCCGGCCAAGGCTATATCGTCGTGTGTGTAAAAATCCAAACAATCGTCTAATCCGCTACAAAAAATAAACTGACCACTACCCTACCAAATAATCGTAGATCAATGGTTTGATTTGGATCAAGCTGCGACCGTGTGCCGCCTGGCCCAGGAAGCTGGACGGCCCTTTTAGGCCGGCCTTTCGGAAACCCTGCCGCATCCTACCCGGCACGCCGTATTTTGGGGCATTACCCATGATTGATCGTCGAAAAGATTTAAAGTTCCCAAGAAATCTCTGATAAACCAATCTGTCCCGAATCAAGTCACTAGGGAAATTCTGATCAATTGAACTTGAA
>DRJZ01000086.1 GCA_011052015.1 Acidiferrobacteraceae bacterium
CAGGCTATCAGCCATTGTTACGTACTTATGTAGGCCAAGGTCTCCGAAAAGATCTGGAGCATCTGGATAACGATAGAGTGTCTGCATTAGTATCAAGCTTAAAGAGACATGGTGTTAGTGAGAAAATAATTGAAGAAGCAATTGCGGAAGCAATTCACGGTTAGGCACAACAGTGAATTCTATTTGTAGCTTGTCCATATTAATTTCAACTGAATAGACTACCGAGCGATAGGTAATTACATTTCATGGCTACCTTAAATGCCCAAGGATTGAGTAAATCCTACAAAGGCTCAAAAGTCGTTGATAGTGTTGATTTTGAAATTAATAGCGGGCTTGTTGGGCCCAAGGGGAGCCGGAAAAACCACATGCTTAAACTTAATCGTTGGCGCAGCCGATTGTGATTCCGGTGAGATCTGGTTCGATGGCTCAAATATTACTCATCTACCTATGTACACTCATACACTCCATACACTTGCATACATTTTTAGATACCATGTAATAACATGGACAAGACAATCCTAGATCTTAGCAGCCTTCTTATTGCGGGTGGAGGACTTTTCGCCGTGTTGACGAAGTTCGCTGTTCCGCCGCTAAACGCAACTTATTGGAATGAGAATACGTATGCGCTTAAACGAGACCAAATCGATCACGTAATGGCGTGGCTTTTTACAGGAATGGCGGGAATCGGGATTCTTGTGCAATTTACGAAGCTCGGAATCCTCTACGATTTGCCGGAACGGAGTTATGGCACCGCCACTTACATCACAGTGTTTATCTTAGGGT
This sequence comes from Acidiferrobacteraceae bacterium, assembly GCA_011052015.1. GTDB lineage: Bacteria > Pseudomonadota > Gammaproteobacteria > HyVt-429 > HyVt-429 > HyVt-429. The sequence continues at coordinate 784 of DRJZ01000086.1, forward strand.
TCTTGGTAATGATCATCATCCTTCTACTCGTGTTGAAAATAGGACATTGGTTTGCTAAGAGACGATGGTTTCCAGAGATCGTAGAAAGCCAAAGACCGTCGTATCAAGATGCAAAATTCATCATTGAGCACGGCGGCTGGAGGGAAGATCAATGGGAACAACGAGAAAGCTTTCAATAACAAAGAGAAACTAGTTGCGGCTAATATGGCCACAGTGTGCGAAAACTTGAATCAAATTGAGGATCTCCTGGATTATGATTCGGGGACTCATGACGCCAAAGACCGCATTCAACGACTTGGGCCCTTGTTTGACGAATAAGTCATCTAACGGTCGGCTGGATAAAGATGCTTGCACCTCTCGGCCGGGCGCAGGTTAAATTTCACTGTCTCTCAATAGGGCCTTCAAGGCATAGTAGGCCGGTCGTTTTTGAAGTTGCCCACCACGACTGTCCACCAGGCCATAACCGGGGGCGATAAGCTGCCACCAATAGACCTTTTCCACGCAACCACTTTGCCGGGCTATACGGTAATAGTCTTTTAGACAGTGGGCCTGAAGTTCGGGATCTACCGTGGTCTGTGGCCGACCTGAGTTGGGGGTATAAGGCTTAGTGTCTAATAACGGCCAATTAAACTCGGTGATCCATAACTTTCCACTTCCATGCCCAGACAGACTGGCGATGGCATTGAACAACCGTAGTTTGGCCTTGAGGTCGAATATACCGAACTGACGGTTAACCGGAGCGCCACGCCGATTTACATACAGCAGTGCGCTGACTTTGTCTAAGTGGTAGTGGCGCCGATTTAACAGGGCTCGGATCATGGCCAGGGGCTCAAAGTCGATTACTGATGGGCCTACCAAACGAATATCAGGATATTTTTCGCGCACCTCTTCGGCGATCTCGAGTAAACGCAAGTATTCTCCAGTATGTCGACAGCCCCACTTGCTGCGATTGCTGGCATTGCCGATCTGAAAGTCGGTTGTGATGTATTTGAAATTTTCAAAAATAGTCCGTAACGACTCTCGCCATGCATTGTGATCACGCACGCTGTCTCGGTGTTGCAGCACATTGATCAGGAACCGGCATCCCTGAAATCGCCCCGCATAGGCGACATACTCATCAATACGCTCCAGGTCCCACACCGGCACCCGCAACAACAACTCCTTTACACCCAGTTCGTTCACCATCTCCACAGCCTCATCAGGGTATCCGGCATCAAGCGAAATACCCAGACCCACAAATTGTCGGGTGGTCATTGAGGTGGGGTTTGGGCGGTCAAACAAGTATCGCCACCCGATAGCGGGGGACAACGAAAGTGCTGTTAATAGCGTAATCGCATACTCACCCAAGGCTGCAGGGGCAAGACGATGTTTCTGTGCGGGCGTAATCCGGTAAGGCTGGTCGGAATGGGGGTCCCACCATTGTTTGTTGCTACGCGAATTTTTAGACATTCTTTTACCTGGAAGATGCCAAACTTGTCTTGAAGAATGTTAGCCACAAAGACGCTAAAACGCAGAGAACAATAGATTCCCTACCCATGCGATATTTAAAGGATGCCCAGAATCATTTAATAAATTTAACATCCGGGCACCCTGTCTCGAACAAATCTAAATGGGCAGCTGTAGAGTTGTTTACAGGATAAGATTCCTCGTGCCACTCGGAATGACAGTTGAATAAGTGGAATGACGAATGAACCTCACACTCATCACCCTATTCCCCGCGCTTCTTAAATACAATATCGTGAACTGCATGTCCCAGGCGTTCACCACGGGCCTCGTATTTGGTTAACGGCCTATAGTCCGGGCGGGGAGAATAGATTTCTTTGCCGGCAACATTCTCGAAACCCTGAATAGACGCCATCAACTCTACAATATGGTCGGCGTATTCTTGCCAGTCGGTGGCAATATGGAGTCGTCCACCAGGTTTTAATGCTCGCTCAACTAACCGAATAAAATTAGCTTGCAACAGTCGCCGCTTGTGATGGCGCTTTTTAGGCCAGGGGTCGGGAAAGAAGATATGCACTCCATCCAGAGCGTCTTTGGCAACATGGGTTTTCAGCACCTCGGTAGCATCTCCGCACACCACCTTCAGGTTATTCAGACCCAACTCTTTTATCCGACCAAGCATCCGACCGATACCAGGGCGATGTACTTCTACCCCGAGATAATTGTTACCGGGTTGAGCAAGGGCCATCTGCACCAGACTCTCGCCATTGCCAAAGCCGATCTCCATAATCACCGGCGCCGAACGACCCAATACGGCGACAAAATCCAATTCGCCCTCGCCCAAGTCCACACCATAATGCGGCCATAGCTCATCCAGGGCACGTCTTTGGGCATCGGTCATGCGCCCCTCACGGCGCACAAAACTACGGATTGGCCGACGATTCTCTAATTTACACACAAATAATTGAAACGCAGAACTCACAAAGTCGCGGAGGGGGCAAAGAAAACAAATTGTTACTTGGCCTATTTTTTCTTTGCGCCTTTGCGCCTCCTCGAACTCCGCGTTTTATCTCGGGTCTCAAAAAAAGGTGCCGTCTAGTGGCGAAGAAGCCGAGGCATAGCGCTTACGCGGCATACGCCCGGCAAGATAGGCCTCGCGCCCGGCGACAATGGCCTTGTTCATGGCCGAGGCCATAAGCACCGGATCTTGGGCGGCGGCAATGGCGGTGTTCATCAGCACACCGTCACAACCGAGCTCCATGGCCACTGCCGCATCCGAGGCCGTGCCCACACCGGCGTCTACCAGGATCGGTACCTTGGCATCCTCAACGATGAAACGAATGTTATAGGGATTGCGGATACCCAGTCCCGAGCCAATGGGGGCAGCCAAAGGCATCACCGCCACACAACCCATTTCTTCAAGACGCTTGGCGATGATCGGGTCATCGTTGGTATACACCATGACCTTGAAATTATCTTTGATCAATTCTTCTGCGGCCACCAAAGTTTCCGGGATGTCGGGGAACAATGTCTTCTCATTGCCCAACACCTCCAACTTGACCAAGTCATGGCCACCCAGTAGCTCCCTAGCCATAAGGCAGGTTCGCACCGCATCCTTAGCACTGTAACAACCTGCGGTATTGGGCAGCAGAGTGAACTTGTCCATGGGGATGACGTCCAACAAATTGGGTTCGTTCGGGTTTTGGCCGATGTTGGTGCGGCGAATGGCGACGGTGACAATTTGAGCACCACTGGCGTCGATGGCTTGGCGGGTCTGTTCCATGTCTTCATACTTACCTGTGCCCACCAGGAGTCGGGACCCATAGGAAACACCGGCAATGACTAAGGGATCTTGATCTGTGTTCATGTATTGAAACGTCCTGTTGAAAGGCCGCAGATTATAGCGTGAAACCTCCATCGCCACCGCCAATGGCAACAACCACCTCTATCTTATCACCCGGCTGAAGTCTATATTGAGCGTGCTGGCCCCGAGGTACGATCTCTAGGTTGACCTCCACCGCGATCCGCTTTCCGGTGAGACCCAAATTGGCAATGAGGGTGGTCAGGTCGAGGTCCTCGGAAACCTGGGTGGTTTCGCCATTTAGCTGGATTTCCATGGGCCTAGACTAGCTGGAGCCTCCCCACAAGGTCAATGAAAGGTCTAAACTATTAGGTAAGCACTGGATAATCCACCATGGAAGAACCAGAGCGCGGAAAGTGAAAACCGCAGTTTTCACTTTCCTTCGTTTCCAGTGGCTTGGCGGCCATTGAAAACAGGGGCACATTACTGTGCCACGGAAACTCCAAAGATCAGAGTTTCCCTAACAGCCAGACATAACGGAGCGATCGTGTGCTAAACGGAGTCAGACGCTGGATAGGGTCTAAGGTCATCACCCGGTTAAATCGTGAGGTGGAGGCCCCCGTACGGTCGTTGAGTGATTTCGATCGCTTGTGCGACGAAATACGCCCTTGCGATATCCTTTTGGTGGAAGGGCGCAGCCCCGTCAGCAACATCATTAAGACCATCACCCAGAGCCCGTGGAGCCATGCTGCAATCTACATTGGCCGCCTGCGGGATATTGAAGTGCCCGCAGTGCGTGCCCGTGTCGCCAAATATTCTGATACAGATCAAAACACCCAGGTGGTCATTGAGGCTATCCTGGGCAAGGGCACCATTGTTACGCCCCTGGACAAGTATCACGACTACCGCGTCAGGCTGTGTCGGCCCGCAGGCCTGGCCCCCAAGGATCGTCAACGGGTGATTGCCTATACAGTGGAAAAACTGGGCACCGGTTATGATCTTCGCCAACTCATCGACTTGGCCAGGTTCGTATTTCCCTACGGCATTGTGCCCCGGCGCTGGCGCTCCACCCTGTTTACACACAACGCGGGTCCCGAGACCCAGACGGTATGTTCCACCTTGCTGGCCGATGCCTTTCAAGCAGTGCACTTTCCCATATTGCCGATCAACCTGAGTAACGGCAGCGATGAGCAAAAGATCTCTCATCGCAATAGTCGGCTATTTACACCCCAGGATTTTGATTTCTCGCCCTACTTCGAGGTTTTGAAGTTTCCGTTCCACAATATCCATGACTTGGCGGCCTATCATCTCTTGCCGTGGGCGGAAAATAGCATCTGCAACGATGAATCCGATTGTTATGCCCAACCCAAGCAGGCTAAGAAAGAGTCATTGGACATAGCGCACTTGAATTCAGGTGAACTATCTGACTCCAGTAACGACAAACAAGAAGTCCAGCCATGACTAACACACTTAGACGAACCTGGCCGAGGAGAGCCCCATGAACACATTAATCGGTATTCTGTTACTCGTAGGCGTCCTGTGGACGCTGGCCTATCTAGGCACCAGTCTGCTCATTACCACGGGTATCACTGCGGCTACTTTGCTGGTCCTGACTCTGTCGGATGGATTTTCCAGCTCTTTATCCGCGCTATTGTGGCTGGTGTTCTTGGTCGTGACCATCCCCCTCAACATCCCGAACATACGCCGTATTTTTTTAAGCACACCGCTGCTTAAATTATTCCGAAAAATTATGCCCGCTATGTCGGACACCGAAAGGGAGGCCATAGAAGCAGGTACGGTGTGGTGGGATGCCGAGCTATTCAGCGGTCGGCCCCGATGGAAAATATTACTCGACTATCCCAAACCTAAACTTAGCGCCGAAGAACAGGCTTTTGTTGATGGGCCCACCGAAGAACTGTGCAGCATGTTGCATGACTACCAAATCAGCGAGGACGGCGATCTGCCCAAAGCGGTCTGGAACTTCATTAAAAAAAATCAGTTTTTCGGCATGGTAATCCCCAAGAAATATGGCGGTCTGGAGTTTTCCGCCCTAGCCCACTCTGCGGTGGTAATGAAGATATCCAGTCGAAGCATCACGACGGCAGTCACGGTAATGGTGCCCAACTCATTAGGGCCTGCTGAGCTGCTTTATCATTACGGCACTGAGAAACAGAAAGATCACTACCTGCCCCGCCTTGCCGCCGGCAAAGAAGTGCCCTGCTTCGCCCTGACCGGCCCAGAGGCCGGTAGCGATGCCGGGGCCATGCCAGACACAGGTATCGTCTGCAAGGACCGCTTCGACGGCAAACCCGATGTGCTCGGCATTCGTCTTAACTGGAGCAAACGCTACATCACCCTGGGTCCCGTGGCCACCGTGTTGGGCCTGGCCTTTAAGCTCTACGACCCTGATCACCTTATTGGCGACCAGGATGAATGGGGTATCACCTGTGCGTTGATACCCACCGACACGGCGGGCATCAGTATTGGCGACCGGCATAACCCGCTCAACCTTCCCTTTATGAATGGGCCCAACTACGGCAAGGATGTGTTCATCCCCATGGACTGGATCATCGGCGGCCAGGCCCGGGCGGGGCAAGGTTGGCGCATGCTCATGGAGCGCCTGGCGGTAGGCCGTGGCATCTCACTACCGGCACTGTCTGTAGGGGGCTGTAAACTCGCCAGCCGCGCCATTGGTGGCTATGCACGCATTCGACGTCAGTTTAAATTACCCATCGGCCGCTTTGAGGGTGTCGAAGAGGCCCTTGCCCGTATAGCGGGTTACACGTACATGGTGGATGCCGCTCGCACCCTTTCAACTACCGCAGTGGATTTGGGAGAAAAGGCGGCGGTAATGTCGGCCATCGTCAAATATAACCTTACCGAATACATGCGCCAATCCATCAATGACGCCATGGACGTGCAAGGGGGCGCGGGAATTTGTCTCGGCCCCCGTAATGTTCTGGGCAAGGCCTATCAAGGCATCCCCATTAGTATCACCGTCGAGGGCGCCAACATACTCACCCGAAGCCTGATCACCTACGGCCAGGGGGCAATACGTTGTCACCCCTATGTGCTTGAAGAGATGCATGCCACAGCCAACCCGGATGAAAAAGAGGCCCTGGAAAGATTCGATCCAGCCTTCTTCGGCCATGTGGGTTTTGTGTTCACCAATCTGGCCCGGGCCCTCTTGCTGGGCCTGACCCATGCCTGGTTTACCCGCACCCCGGGTGGGGCGGGGCGGCGATATTATCAACACCTCAATCGATTTAGCGCCGCCTTCGCATTGATGTCGGATGTCGCTATGCTGGTCTTGGGTGGCGCACTCAAACGCAAAGAAAAGATTTCTGGGCGCTTCGCCGATGTTTTAAGCCACCTTTACCTGGCCTCCGCAGTGCTAAAACGCTTCGAGGAACAGGGCCAACAAGCCACTGATCAGCCGTTAATGCAATGGGCCTGCGAACATGCCTTGTACCGCATCCAGGAGGGATTAGATGGCGTACTCAGAAACTTTCCGGTACGCCCCGTGGCTTGGCTCATGCGCCCCATCCTCTTTCCCCTGGGGCGTCGCTTCGCGGGGCCCAGCGATCGACTGGGTCACAAGGTGGTACAACTGATACTGTCACCCTCCGAGGCCCGGGATCGTCTTACCGCAGGAATCTATATACCCAGTGCGCCCGAGGAAAGCCTTGCCAAAATTGAAGACGCCCTGGTCAAGGTTATCGCCGCAGAAGAAGTGGAGAAGATCTTGCGCCAAGCGGTCAAGGATTCAAGCCTGACCATGACAGACAGCGAAACGCTGCTAGGCTCTGCGGTGGCGCAAAACATCATCACCGATGAACAGGCCGACCGGGTCCGCGCCGCCGATGCCGCACGTCTTGATGTCATTCAAGTCGATGCGTTTTCTCCATCTGAGGCCAGCAGCGAAGTACCACCGGCCCCCGTTGTTGAAATGGGTTGACTATACTGTTCATTCCGATTGACGAAAAATGCAGGGACTTTTGTCAAAAAGGCAGTTAGGGGAAATTCTGATCAATTGAATTTGAACCGCCAAAACGCCAAGCATTTTCTTTTGAAAATCAACAATCTATTTAGCTTGGCGACCTTGGCACCTTGGCGGTTAAGCGCCATCCAGAGGTTCCTTAGGTTGATTTTATGCGGAATCACCCCATGGTATGACTTACATAAGGAGCGCGAAAGTTACCCATTTAGTGATGTAGAAAACAACAACGCCGACAACCTGTTCCGCACGACCGGGCAAGTCGGTAATGAGGATAGACAATGAAAAATGGAAAAACGGTATTTGTTGTGGACGGCAGCCGAACACCGTTTCTGCGCGCCGGAAAACCAGGACCCTTCCGTGCCGCAGACTTGGCGGTAGCCGCCGGTCGGCCCTTACTCGCACGCCAACCCTTTGAACCGGATCAATTTGACGAAGTCATATTAGGCTGCGTCATGCCAGGGCCTGATGAGGTCAATATTGGCAGGGTGGCGGCATTAAGATTGGGCTGTGGCAAGAAAGTCCCGGCCTGGACGGTGCAACGAAATTGCGCATCGGGGATGCAGGCGCTCGATTGCGCCGCCCGTAACATTGCAGCCGGTCACTCTGATCTGGTACTTGCCGGTGGCGTGGAGGCCATGAGCCATGCCCCGGTCCTGCTCAACAATGCCATGGTGGGTTGGCTGAGCGACTGGGCCCGCGCCAAGGATCTACCCAGCAAACTCAAAACCCTGGCTGCACTGCGGCCAGGGCACTTGGTCCCCATCATTGGCCTGTTACGCGGCCTGAGTGACCCGGTAGTCGGTCTTTCCATGGGCCAGACTGCGGAAATACTGGCCAAACGCTTCTCCATCAGCCGTGAACAAATGGATGGTTTCGCCATCACCAGTCACGCCCGCCTGGCCCAGGCCCAGGACGATGGAATATTTGAGGGCGAAATCGAGGCAATCTATGACACCCACGGCAAAGTCTACGAACACGATAACGGTCTGCGGCGCGATTCGGACATGCAAAAACTGGCCAAACTCAGGCCGGTATTTGACCGCAAGTTCGGCAGTGTGACTGCGGGCAATAGCGCCCAGATCACCGATGGTATGGCCTGGCTCATCCTGGCCAGTGAGGATGCAGTAAAAAAACACCAACTTCCAACCATCGGCCGCATCACCGACTGCGAATGGGCAGGCCTGGACCCGGCTCAGATGGGACTGGGTCCGGTACACGCCACCACACCCATGCTGCAGCGCCACCAGCTGGCCCTTAAGGATGTGGACTATTGGGAAATCAACGAGGCCTTTGCCGCTCAGGTACTGGCCTGTCTCGCTGCCTGGCAAGACAAAGATTATTGCCGCGACGAATTGGGCCTGGATCAGGCCTTGGGCAAGGTCGACATTGATCGAGTCAATCTGGACGGTGGTGGCGTCAGCATCGGTCACCCGGTGGGGGCCAGCGGTGCGCGTATTGTGTTGCACCTGCTACATGTATTGAAACGCAAAAAGGCCCACCGAGGAATCGCCACGCTATGCATTGGCGGTGGTCAGGGTGGTGCCATGATGGTGGAACGGGACGCGGCCTAGGCGCCGACGAGGAGAAACGCATGCAAAAAAATACACCGACGCAAAACGATCCGGGGACTCAGACCAAACCACCCATACCCGCTGCAAAAAAGACCCACCCCAAAAAGAAGAACAGCCACAAGCACTGGCATTTGGAAAAAGATGATGAGGGTATCGCCTGGTTGTCTGCGGACCGCGCCAACGCCGGAACCAATTCGCTTTGCGCCGAAATGCTTGACGAATTAGGTGAGATCCTGGATTCAATTGCCGCATCCGCGCTCAAGGGCCTGGTCATACAATCCGCCAAATCAAGCGGTTTCATAGCCGGTGCGGATGTAAAAGAGTTTGTTGGTCTCAACAACATCGAGAACGCGACCCACCTCATTCGCCGGGGACAATCGGTATTCGACAAGATCGAGACCCTCAACTGCCCCACTGTGGCGGCCATTAATGGTTTTTGCCTGGGCGGTGGATTGGAATTGGCCCTGGCGTGTCGCTATCGGGTCGCCGATGAGGACCCCCGCACCCGACTGGGCCTACCCGAAGTGCGCCTGGGCATCCACCCGGGATTTGGTGGCAGCATGCGGTTGATACGTCTGATCGGCGCCCCCCAGGCTATGAGCTTGATGTTGACCGGACGCACTATCAGCGCCCGGGCGGCAAAGAAACTGAACGTAGTGGACTATGCGGTGCCGACACGGCACTTGAGCAACGCCGCCCGCCAACTTATACAATCCCCTCCCGCTGTACACCAACCGCCACGCTGGGCGACTTGGCTCAACCACCGACTGCTGCGCCCCGCCTTGGGCTACTATCTCAAAAAACAGGTGTCGGCCAAGGCATCCCCTAAACACTACCCTGCACCTTATGCCCTTATCGGCCTGTGGGTGGCCCACGGTGATGACCCCAAGGCCATGCTCGCCGAGGAGGCCTTCTCGGCCGCTAAGTTGATTACCGGTTACACTGCCCAAAACCTGATTCGGGTATTTTTGCTCCAGGAAAAACTCAAGGGCCTGGCCAAGACCGCCAAAGGGAAAAAGGAAATTTTTAAACGGGTGCATGTCATTGGCGGCGGGGTTATGGGGGGCGATATCGCCGCTTGGTGCGCCTTACAGGGACTCCAGGTCACCGTACAAGACCGTAAACAGGAGAGCCTGGCCAAAGTCGTTCAGCGTGCCCACAAACTGTTTAAGAAAAAACTCAAACACCCCCGTATCGTACAGGCGGCCATGGACCGGTTGATGCCGGATGTAGAGGGATTGGGGCTACGACGAGCGGACGTGGTGATTGAAGCCATCTTTGAGGATGTAAAAGCCAAACAAAACTTATTTAAAGAGGTTGAAAAAAAGGTCGGGCCGAAGACTATCATCGCCACCAACACCTCCAGTATTCCCCTGGACGAAATCAGCACTGCGCTCAAGAATCCGGCGCGCCTGGTGGGTCTGCACTTCTTCAATCCGGTAGCCATGATGCAGCTGGTTGAAATTGTCACCGCATCCGTTACTGACAAGACCGTCGCCCAGCGTACCGCCGTCTTTACCAAACAGATCAAACGTCTACCCCTGCCGGTAAAAAGTGGTCCTGGCTTTTTGGTTAACCGTATCCTCATGCCCTATCTCATGGAGGCCGTGGTGTTGGAGAGTGAAGGCATCTCCGCTGCCACCATTGATAAAGCGGCAGTGGATTTCGGCATGCCCATGGGCCCCATCCATCTTGCCGATACTGTGGGCCTGGATATCTGCCTGCATGTGGCAGAGAATTTGTCTGCGGCCTTAGGCGGAGACGTTCCGAAGAAGCTACGCAAGCTGGTGGAGGCTAAACAATTAGGCCGCAAAACAGGTCAGGGGTTTTACAAGTACAACAAAGGCAAGCCCGAAAAACCCTCTGGTGCCAAGAATCCCAAACCCCCCGCAGATCTGACTGATCGCCTCATGTTACGAATGCTCAATGAGGCGGTGGCCTGCCTGCGCGAGTCCGTGGTCGATGGCGAGGACCTGATGGATGCGGGTATTATCTTTGGTACCGGCTTCGCCCCCTTCCACGGTGGACCCATGCACTACCTCCAACACACCGGCGTGGATGTGCTGTACAGCCGTTTGGAAGAGTTGGCCAGCCGCCATGGCGATCGGTTCAAACCGGATGCCGGCTGGTCATCCCTGAAGGAGACCGGTTAGTACGTGGACGTCACTCACCGCTCGCTGTTATTCCGAGACGACCTACATAGGGCTCGGGCTCGGCGAATCGCTCCGTCACCGGTCGTTGATTTTAACGGCACCGGCAAAGAGGATGCCATCACCCCCAAACTGGCGAAAACATTGGATGGCCTGTTTCGAGAACGTCTGCGGCGCTCACCTCAAGCCCCAGCCTACCACCACTATCACGCCAACGACAAAAGCTGGCGCATAGCCAGTTGGACCGACGTGGCCACCGATGTAGCACGGTGGCAGGCAGGGCTACAACGTGAAGGGCTAAAAAAGGGCGACCGGGTCGCCATCTTGCTACCCAATAGCCAGGAATGGGTCACCATTGATCAAGCAGTATTGGGTCTGGGTCTGGTGGTGGTGCCGCTGTACTTCAATGACCGTGCCGACAACATTGCCTACATCATCGCCGATGCCGGGGCCACAGTGTTGTTCGTGCATACAGAAACACAATTACAAGCGCTGCAAGAGGAATCAGAATCTCTACAAGGCTTGAAGCATATCATCTGCATACAATCATCCGGCAAGACCTCTTTCGACTTACCGGTGGTTTATCTGGACGATTGGTTACCGGCAGAAACCATCATCCATGAGCCCAGTCATGGCAGTAATGACCTGGCAAGCATTGTCTATACCTCGGGCACCACCGGTCGGCCCAAAGGGGTCATGCTCAGTCACTGGAATATGCTATCCAATGCCTATAGTGGTCTACATAGCATCATGATCTACCCATCGGACCACTTTTTATCGTTCCTGCCACTGTCCCACATGTTAGAACGCACCGCAGGCTACTACCTGCCCATGATGTGCGGCGCTAGTGTCTCCTTTTGCCGCGCCATCCCCTTATTGGCTGAAGACCTGATCCAGAAACGTCCCACCGGCATGATCTCGGTACCACGCATATTCGAGCGCATATACGTCAAGATCAACGGCCAACTCAAAGAACGTCTATTTATTGCCCGCTGGCTGTTTCAGCTCACGGTTTACGTGGGTTGGAAACGTTTTCTTTACCGCCAGGGCCGTGGCAGTAGATCGCTACTTTTTATTCTGTGGCCCTTACTTGACCTGCTAGTTGCACAGAAATTGCGCGCAAAATTAGGTGGGCACCTACGCTGCATCATTTGCGGCGGGGCGCCACTTGCCTTTCCGGTAGCACGGACATTTATCGCCATGGGCCTTCCCATTCAACAGGGTTATGGTCTCACCGAGGCCAGTCCGGTTATCAGTGTTAACACCTTTGCCAACAACGACCCTGCCAGCGTGGGCCCCGCGCTCAGGGACGTGGAGGTCAAGATTGGCAAAGACCAGGAACTCCTGGTCCGCGGGCCCAGCGTCATGCTGGGTTACTGGAACAACCACTCCGCCACCTTTAACACCATCGACCGCGACGGATGGCTCTACACCGGTGACCAGGCACGTATAGAAGAAGATCGTATTTACATTATTGGTCGCTTAAAAGAAATCCTGGTCCTGGCCAACGGAGAAAAACTCCCCCCAGCAGACCTGGAGATGGCGATTGCTACAG